>JANMGF010000296.1:0-10000 GCA_031374535.1 Polyangium sp. (in: bacteria) | reverse complement strand
CCGCCGGTCGTCGTCGCAATCCTCGCCTGCCTGGATCACGCCGTCGCCGCAGCTCCCGAGCTTGCAGTCGTTCGTGCAGCCGTCGTCGTTCACCATGTTGGCGTCGTCGCAACCCTCGACGCCTTCCCACACGACTCCGTCCCCGCACTTTGCTTTTTTGCAGGTCGACAGACACCCGTCCGTCTCGACCTCGTTGCCGTCGTCGCATTCTTCGCCGGTCTGATAAACGCCGTTACCACAAGGCGACGGGGGCCCGCCGCCCGCGCCTCCGCCCGAGCCCCCGTCTCCTCCCTCGCCGCCCGCCTTCACGGCGTCGGGCGCGTTGAGGAGGGAGCAGGCGGTAAACAGCGTGAGGGCGAGGCAAATCCCCGCGTGGCGCAAGGTGATCATGGCGTCTCCCGGGTAGGATCCAGCAAAGAGAGACGGCCATGTTCGGCTGGATTTCCAGCAACGTCAAGCGTGGCCGGCCCTGGATATCGGGGCCTTCAATCGTGCAGCGGTACGTCGATCGTGTCGCCGTCTTCGGCCACCACCACGTGCGTCCGTTCCCCGAGCTCCTCGCGCGCCTGGCCGAGCAGAATGTCCGGATCCCGATCGTATCGCGTCGACAGGTGCGTCAGGACGAGCCGCGAGGCCCCCGCGTCCCTCGCCACGATGGCCGCCTCGCGTGCGGTCGCGTGGCGCGTCTCCCGCGCGCGTGCCTGCTCGTGATCGCCGAACGTCGACTCGTGGACGAGCACGTCCGCGCCCTCCGCCGCCCGCATCGTGCCTTCGCAGGGCCGCGTATCCCCTGACACCACGATTCGACGTCCTTTTCGCGAAGGGCCCATCACCTCGGGCGGCGCGATCGTTCGTCCGTCGGGCAAACGCACCGTCTCGCCGCGCTGGAGCCTGCCGAAAAGCGGACCTTCCGGCACGCCCATGGCCCGCGCCGCCGCGGGATCGAATCGACCCGGGCGGGCATCCTCGACGAGTTTGTACCCCACGGATGCGATGCGGTGGTCCGTCTCGTACGCCTCGACGTGATACCCCTCGCCGCGGAACACCACGGCTCCCGGCTCGGCCTCGGCGATCGTCACGGGCAGGCGCAGGTCCTCGGCGCCGAGGCGGATCACCTTGGGCAGGAACGCGGCGGCCGTGCGTGGCCCGATGAGCGCCAGCGGCTCCGTGCGGCCGAGCATGCAGAGAGTACGTAAAAAGCCGATGATGCCGAGGTAATGGTCGGCGTGAAAATGCGTGAAAAAGACAGCGTCGAGGGAAAAACCCGTCCCGAAGCGAATCATCTGCCGCTGCGTGCCTTCGCCGCAGTCGAAGAGGAAGCTCTGGCCTTCGCGCTTGACGAACAGGCCGGACAGATTCCGGTGTGCGGTCGGGGCGGCCGCGGACGTGCCGAGGAAGGTGAGGTGTAGGCTCGACATAGGGGTTTGGGGCGGGGGACGCCGAACGGCGATCCGAAGCCCCATGCGTCGATAGGGGTTTGGGGCGGACCGACCGGACGAACGTACCACGCGCCTGGGCTGCTGCCATCCTGGCAGCTTGTTTCAGGGTGCGGTATTCCGTCGTCGCGCATGATCCGGCTCGAGCTCGCAGGCGTCCACACGCTCCTTCTTTCGCCCCTCTGCGCGCGTTGCCCCCACGGGCGGGCCGGCTGCTGCGAGGCCCCGCCGGCCGTGGCCTGGGCTGACATCGGGCGTATCGTATCGCTCGGCGGGCGTGACTTTTTGCTCGCCGAGATCCACGAAGGCCGCCTCCTCCCGAGCAAGCGTGGCCTCTCCATTCGACGTGTCCCGCCGAGCGAGCCCTTCCCCGAGCGCTGCGTCTACCTCGGCCCGGCGGGCTGCGTGCTCCCGCCCGACCGTCGATCGGCCACTTGCAATTATTACCTATGCGACGACGCCTTCGCGGAGGCGGAGCGCGAGGGCGATCGCCGCGCGGCGCCGGGACGATCGACGTCCGAAAGGCTCTCTTCGGTCTTCGGCCGCTGGGACCTCGCGCTCGTGGAGACGATCGCCACGCGATATCCGGAGGGCGCGCCCTGGGACGCTAGATTTCTCGACTGGCTCGCGGAGGAGTACGCGGCGCTCGTTCGAGGGGCGCGCTTGCCTGGGAGGTGCTATCCCCCGGGGCCGTGAGCCAAGAGCCCGTTCAGTTTCCCGCAGAACTGCCCATTTCGGCGCGCGTGCGCGACATCGCGCAGGCCATGTACGACCACCAGGTCGTCATCGTCGCGGGCGAGACCGGCTCCGGCAAGACCACGCAGCTGCCGAAGATCGCCCTTGCCATGGGGCGCGGCTTGAAAGCGCGGATCGGCGTTACCCAGCCTCGCCGCATCGCCGCGACCAGCGTCGCGGCCCGCGTGGCCAAAGAGCTCAACGTCGATCTCGGCAAAGAGGTCGGCTACAAGATTCGTTTCGCCGACAAGACGAGCCCGTCGACCTACGTCCGGTTCATGACCGACGGCATCTTGCTCGCCGAAATCCAGAGCGAACCGCGGCTCCTTGCCTACGACACGCTCATCATCGACGAGGCCCACGAGCGCACCCTCAACATCGATTTCCTCCTCGGTTACCTGAAGCGCCTCCTGCCCCGGCGAAAGGATCTGCGCGTCGTCGTCAGCTCCGCGACCCTGGAGACCGACCGATTTTCGGCGTTCTTCGACGGGGCACCGGTCATTCAGGTCTCGGGCCGGACCCATCCTGTCGAGGTCATCTACCGCCCTCCGCAAAGGGAGGAGACCGAGCTCGCGGAGACCATCGGCAATACGATCGAGGAGATCACCCAGATCGACCCGCGCGAGGACATCCTCGTCTTTTTGCCTGGCGAGCGCGAGATCCACGAGACGATGGACGAGCTCCATTCGCACGGCCTGCCGCACACCGTGGTCCTGCCTCTTTATGGCCGGCTCCCGCAATCGGAGCAGCAACGCGTCTTTTCGCCCTTGCCTCAACGCCGCATCGTGCTCGCGACGAACGTGGCCGAGACGTCCCTCACCATCCCCGGCATCGTGTACGTCATCGACGCGGGGCTCGCGCGTGTCAATCGGTACCATGCGCGTACCGGCGTGACGGCGCTTCAGATCGAGCCCATCTCGCGCGCGAGCGCCGAGCAACGCAAGGGTCGCGCGGGCCGTATCCGGAGCGGCGTCTGCTTCCGGCTCTGCGAGGAGCGCGAATTCGAGATCCGCTCGGCCTACACCGACCCCGAGGTCCTGCGCGTCGGCCTCGCCGGCGCCATCTTGCAGATGAAATCGCTCGGCATCGGCGACATCCGTGATTTCCCCTTCCTCGACCCGCCCCCGCGCCGCGCCGTCGACGAGGGGTATCGTGTGCTCGAGGAGCTTGGTGCCATCGACGAATCGGGTGAGCTCACGGAGATTGGCAAAAAGCTTTCGCGGCTCCCGCTCGATCCGCGCCTCGGCCGCATGGTCCTCGGCGGCGAGCGTGAGGGCGCCTTGAGGGAGGTGCTCGTCGTCGCCTCGGCGCTCGGCGTGCAGGACCCGCGCGAGCGCCCGCTCTCCGCGCAGCGGGCGGCCGACGAGGCGCACCGGAAGTTTCGCGACGAAGCCAGTGATTTCGCGGGCGTCATCAAGCTATGGCACGCCTACAAGCAGGCCGAGGTGCGCCTCTCGCAGAACCAGCTCCGCAAATGGTGCCGCGACAACTTCCTCTCCCACCTCCGCATGCGCGAGTGGAGCGACATCCACCAGCAGATCTCGCAAATTGTACGGGAAATGGGCTTCCGCGCCGAGGGCACGCAGGCCGACGGCGACGCCGTGCACCGCGCGATCGTGCCCGCCCTTCTCAGCAAGATCGGCATGTGGAGCCAGGAGGCGAAGGCGTATGTCGGCGCCCGACAAACCCGTTTCCAGCTCCACCCGTCGAGTGGCCTCGCGAGAAAGCCCCCGGCGTGGATCATGGCCGCCGAGCTCGTCGAGACCTCGCAGCTCTTCGCCCGCACGGCGGCGCGCGTCGATCCCGCGTGGCTCGAGGACGCCGGAGGGGCGCTTTGCCGCAAGCACCAGAGTGATCCGCACTGGGAGGAGAAGCCCGCGCAGGTGATGGCCCGCGAGCAGGTCTCGCTTTATGGTTTGCCCATCGTGCGGGACCGGAAGGTCCATTACGGCCCCATCCATCCGGCCGCCTCGCGCGAGATTTTCATCACCCACGCCCTCGTCCGGCAGGAATTCGCCACGAAGGCGCGTTTCATGGACCACAACAAGAAGCTCTTCGAGGAGGTGAAGCGTCTCCGCGACAAGGCGCGCAAGAGCGACATGCTCGCCGACGACCACGCCCTCTCCCTCTTCTTCGAGAACCGCATTCCCGATGGGATTTACAGCGGCAATACCTTCGAGGCCTGGCGCAAAGAGGCCGAGGCGAAGACCCCGCATTTGCTCGAGCTTTCCCTCGCGGACGTCCTCCAAGGCGAGGCGGACGAGCTCACGCCCGAGCGATTCCCCGACACCCTCTCGCTTTACGGCACGAAATTGCCGCTCGCCTACCGCTTCGACCCCGGCGAGGACGACGACGGCGTCACGATCACCTTACCACTCGCGCTCCTCCCCCAGGCGGATCCGGCCGTGCTCGAATGGACCATTCCGGGCTGGCACGCGGAAAAGATCGAGTGGTTGCTCGACGCGATGCCCAAGGCCGTCCGCAAATCGGTCGGCGGCGTGAAAGAGCTCACCGCCGAGCTCGCGCGGCGCCATCGCCCCTTCGAGGGCCCGATGCTCGAAGCCCTTTCGCGGTCGATCCAGGAGCGCACAGGCGTCCGCGTGCCGATGGACGCGCTCCGCCCGGATGAGCTGCCGCCTTTCCTGCGATTTTATTTCCGCGTCGTCGACGAAGAGGGCCGCGTCGTCGGCGAAGGCCGGGACCTCGCGGCGCTCAAGGAACGATTCGCGAAACGCGCGCGGGACGCCTGGGCGGGCGCGTCGAAGGCGACGCTCGAACGGGACGGGCTCACCTCGTGGAGCTTCGACACGTTGCCGGAAGAGGTCCGGATCGAGGTCGCCGGTCGAAAGCTCGCGGGGTATCCGGCGCTCGTCGACACGGAAATGTCGGTGTCCCTGCGCGTGTTATCGTCCCGCGAGGCGGCAGACGAATCGACGCGTGGCGGGCTTCGCCGGCTCTTTTTGCTCCAGATGAGCACGCCGATGCACAAGCTCGAGCACCAGGTCTCCGCCGCCGTCGCGACGGGCGCCCTCGCCGAGCGCGCGGGTGGGGGAGGCATTCCATTGCGGAGGCAAATCGCGGTGCGTGCGCTCGACGACGCCTTCCATCTGAACGACCCAACACGTTTTCCCCGCACGCGGAAGGACTTCCTCGCGCGTCTCGACACGGGCAAAATCGAGCTCACCGCGAGTCTCTCCCGTCTTGGCAAGCTCGCGCAGGAGATCGCCGTCGAGCTGACCCGTGCCGAGCAAGCCCTCCGCGCGCTCTCGGGCAAACCCGGCGCGCCCCGCGTCTCCGTGGCGGACATCCGCGCGCAGCTCGACCACCTCGTCCCGCCGGGCATGTTCCTGCGCGAACGCGTGGAGCGCCTGGCGCACCTGCCGCGATATCTGCGCGCGGTGCAGACGCGGCTCGAACGTATGCCGAATGGTCCGCAAAAGGACCAGACCAAAGCCGAGCAGGTGCTTCCATACTGGAAAAATTATCTCGATCACCACGAGGGCCTGCGTGCGCGCGGCGTTCCGGCCGAGGACCTCGACACGTTTCGTTGGCTCATCGAGGAGCTACGGGTATCGTTGTTTGCGCCAGAGTTGAAGACGGCGGTGACAGTGTCGCCGCAACGATTGACGGAGTTTTGGCGGCTGCTTTCGGCTTGAGTGGAGGGCGCGACCCTCGCCCATCACCTCCGTCGCCGCGTCCCTCGCCCAGAAAGAACGTGCTCGGGAGGCGCGGCGGGCGCTCGTCGAGGCAGCGCGGAGCGACCGGGCGAAGGGGCGCCTCGCGCTCGGGCGGTTTCTGCTCGAATCGAATCGAATCGACGCCGAGGAGGCCGGCGAGGAGTTCGACGCGGCGGAGGCGCTCGCACGGTACGAAGATCGGCTGTCCCGCATGCGCGACGCCCTCCGCGAAGAGGACCTCGTCACGCTCGCGGTTCCGAGAGTTTTCGACGATATCAAGTATCACGGTCAACCCGGCGGGCGCATGGGCGATACGCTGCTCGACGGGGGCGGGTCTTGCGAACAGGTCGCGCAGCTCGTCGTGGCGGCCGTGTTCGACGCGGGCCGGCCCGCGGAGGTCGCGCTGCGGTTTTATGGAAAACCCATGACCGACGGTGTTGCGCACCTCGCGCCCATTGCAATCCATGGGAAAGAGGAGCACGACCTCATGAGTGGCCAGCCCGCCGTCTCACGCGGGAGCCGCATTGCGCCGGACGAGCTCGTCGAAGTGTATGCCCGTGTTCACGGCTTCGCGCCGCCCATTGCAGGAGCGAAGGGCGGAACCGGGCAAGGTGGCAACGATGCGCCTCCGCCTCCACCCACCGAGGCCGTGAAACCGGAGACGTCTCGCCCCTCTCTTTTTGCCGGCTTTCCCCCGAACGCCGACGTCTATCCCGGATCGCTCCCGCTTTATGCGGCGCGCGCCGTGAAGCACCCGCTCGATGGGGTGGACGTCATCGACGATCCCAGCTTCGCCGCCGAAGGCGCTCGCCATTGCGCCTATTTCCTCCGCATGGCCTCGCTCAGCCCGCCGACGATCGAGGTGGAGCCCGACGCCGCGTTCGTCCGCTCCATGATCCCGCTCGAACCCTACCGCACACCGAAGCCCCAGCGCCTCGAACGCGAGGCTTTCCTCCTCCGCGCCGCCGAAGACCTCTCGAAAAGCCCGGAGGCCGACGAGGCGGACAAACTCATGAGCCACGCTTGCCTCGCTGCGCTCGGGGATATCGCCGGGGTCGATTTCACCCTGGCCGGCGAGCGGCGCCTCGCGCTCTCCGCCGTGGCGACGGGTAAACAGGCCCGGGAGGACGGCGAGAAGGCGCTCGCCGCGGTTCGCTGGACGAGCGAGGACGGCGCGCGGATCGCAAAACGGATCGACATCGATTATGCGGGGCGAAGCTGGATCTTGCTTTTCTTGAAAGGCGGCGGGGACGTGGTCCTCGACCTCACGTTACGTGCCTCGCGCGACAACTGGGGGCGGGTCAATGCGCTCGGGGCGCTCGTGCTTTTTCCCGAGACGCGTGCCCGCGCCATCGAGGCCACGGCCGCGCTTTCCCCGCGCGACCAGGTCGACGTGATGCACGAAATCTTCCACGCGCACGACCATCTCCGGCCCTGGGCCACGAATTACGACCTCGAAGCCCCGCCCGGCGCTTCCCCTGCCGTCGAGAGGTTCATCCGGGCCTATCGTGTATTCCGTGGCGTCGCCTTCCGGCTCTGGGAAGGGCAACGCGAGGCCGGCGAGACCTTCGCCGCGTTACGCGAGGAATCCGGGGCGGCGGGCCTCGACAGGACGTGGGAGGCGGCGATGATCGATTACCACGCGCGGAATGCGCTCGGCCTCCACGCCCAGCGGCCTGCGGGCTTCGAGGTCGTCGCGGCGCTCGTGGAGGCGACACGCAGCAATACGGACCCGTCGCTCGATTTGCTCTGTAAGCAGCTCGCTTACATCGAGGCCGCGGGACGTCTCGACGCGCGTACGCTGGCGGATGCGTTCCGGATGCGTTGATTCAGAGAGAAATGCCCGCCGCGCCGAGCAGCTCGTCCCGCATGAGCGTGCCCGTCTCGTCGATGGGATAATTGTCCTTCTCGACCCCGAGCGCCCGCACGGCCGTCACGTCGGCGCTGCCCTTCACGGTGTATTTCAACGTCGGCGACCGTTGCGCCTCGTTGACGAGGTTCGGCACGATTGCGAACGGAATCGCCACCGGCACCCGCACCACCGTCGACTCGCCCGCGGCGAGCCACTGGTTCGGGCTGTAATCGATCGTCGGCAGCGCGTATCTGTCCATGAAGGCGACCGTCACCCGGACATTCCGGATCTCGATGTCGAACGAGTTCGGATTGTTGACGGTCAGGTACACGTCGAGCCCGACACCCCGCAGGGACGCGGAGCGAAGTTCGGCGTGATGCAGGCGCAGGGTCGGCTTTTCCGTGGCGCAACCCGCGGAGCCGAGGGCGAGGCCGGAGGCGAGGAGCAGGAGCGCGGGGAGCTTCTTCATCGTTCGCCCGTACGAGGATAGATCAGGTTCAGGGGTCGAGGCGGAAAAAAGCTCCCTCGCTCGCCGCGCACGCGACGTCGCCTGGGCAGCGTAGCCGATGTCCGGGATCGTGTCCGGGCGTTCGGGCGGGGGTCTCCGTCAAAGTACGCAAAAGAGAAAAGGAGACAGCGATGAATACCCCCAGCCATTCTCTGGTCGTCGAGGCCGAGGCGGCTCGAGCGCGCCGCGCGCCGCCACGGCATTCGCCTTCCCCTCGGAAAGGACCCCTGGAACCCCAAGGCGGCCTCCGCGCGCCGGGTCGCGCGGATCCTGCCGTACGTGCTCCGCGATCCCCAAGAACGCGCTTGACACGCGCCGCCGCATGGCATCCCCTTCGCCGTTGCACGCGGCATGAAATCCATCGACATAGGCATCATCGGCTGCGGCACGGCGGGGAGCGCCGCGGCCCTTTTCCTCTCGCGGGCGGGGCATCGGGTCACGGTCTACGAACGCGTGTCCGATCCGGGCCCCGTCGGCGCGGGCGTCATGCTCCAGCCCACAGGACAGGCCGTCCTCTCCGTCCTCGGCCTATCCGAGGCCGTGCTCGCCCGCTGCACGTCCATCACACGAATGACCTGCCGCACGGCGGGCGGACGTACCCTCTTCGACCTTCGTTATGGCGATATCCCCGGCGATCACGTCGGTTATGGTCTGCACCGCGGCGTTCTTTTCGAGCACCTCTTCCGCGCCGTGCGTGAGGCCCCTGTCGAGCTTCGCCTCGGCGTGACCGTCGAGAACCTGGCAGACGCGGGAAAGGGACGTGGTTCGTGGTTCGTCACGCCCGAGGGCGAGCGGCTCGGGCCTCATGCGCTTTGCATCGTCGCCGACGGCGCGCGCTCGCAGCTCCGCGACGATACCCGGATCGGAAAAAGCATTCGTCCTTATCCGTGGGGCGCATTGTGGTTCGTCGGGGAGGATCCCGGCGGCACGTATCGGGGCGAGCTTGCGCAGGTCGTGCGGGGAACGCAACGTATGGTGGGCCTCTTGCCGACGGGATTCGGCCCGGGCGCGGGGCCGGGGACGGACAAGGTCAGCCTTTTTTATAGCCTCCCGGAATCCGGGCTCGAGGCCTGGCGCGCCGCCGGGCTCGAAGCCTGGAAGAGCGAGGTGCGCGCGCTCGTGCCGCCCGCCGAGCCGGTGCTCGATCAGATTGACGCGGTCGAGGAGGTCCTCTTCGCGCGTTATCACGATGTCTCGATGTATCCGTGGAACGACGACCGCGTCGTTTATCTCGGCGACGCCGCGCATGCGATGAGCCCGCAGCTCGGCCAGGGGGCGAACCTCGCGCTCTGGGACGCGATGGTCCTCGCGGAACAGCTCGCGGCGCACGAATCCTTGCCCATCGCGCTCGACGCTTATTCGCATGCGCGCCGCTCCCACCTCGACTATTACCAGTTCGTCACGCGCTGGATCACCCCGTTTTTCCAGAGCGACCTCGTGCCGCTCGGCTGGCTGCGCGACCTCGGCTTCCCCATCGCCTTGGCATTCCCTTTCTTGCGCCGCCTGATGGTGCGCAGCATGTGCGGGATCGCGCATGGGATCGGGTTCGATGCGCCGATCCCCTTGCCCGCGCCGGCCCCTCTGCCTCGGCTCGGTCCTGCCGGTTGACGTTTCACTTCGGCGAATCGATCACCGCCAGGGTCCATTGCGGGCTCACGTATTGCGCCGTGATGCTCTGGCCGGGGATCCAGAAGGCCGGCTGGCTTGGATCCTCCGTCCCCGCCGCGAGCTTCTCTCGATCGAGCGCGGTGATCCAGAGCTGCTTGCATTGCTTCTGCCCCTGCACGAGCGA
>JANMGF010001540.1:0-5742 GCA_031374535.1 Polyangium sp. (in: bacteria) | reverse complement strand
TCATCACGCCCGGCAGCGGCAACGGCTACCACCAGCTCGCGGGTGTGCCTGCGGGCACGCCGCTCGACAAGACGCTCGCGTGCTCGGTGCCCAACAAGTTGCCCTGGTTCAACGTGACGCCCCTCGAGGTCGAGCAGACGTGCAGCGCGATGGGCGGCTTCATCTGCGCGACCGCCGACTGGACGAGCGCTTGCCAGACCACGCTGGGCTGCACGTACGGCTACAACCCGCGCGGCGTTGCGTGCACGACGAACTACACGGCGTCGAAGTTCTGCAACCTGGGCCCGTCGTTCGATTTCAGCTCGTCGCTCGCGGGTGATCAGGACGGCTTGCTCTTCACGGGCTCGGCCGCCTTGCAGAACTGCTGGGCCGACTGGTCGAACCTGCAGGGCAACACCGCCGCGACGAACAAGCTCTTCGACATCACCGGCAACCTGCGTGAGATCACGAAGAGCGCGCCGAACACGTACCCGCTCATGGGCGGCGCGTTCAACACCGGCGACGTCGGCGGCGCGACGTGCTCGTTCCAGTTCTACACGGTCGATCAGAGCTTCAAGCTCTTCGACCTCGGCTTCCGCTGCTGCTTCGCGCAGGATCCCACCCTCTGACGAAGGCTCGAGCGGGCGCCCACGCGGCGCCCGCTTGACCCTACGCACCTACGCACGTTCACGCGCTCGCGCGCTCGATCAACCCCCGCGATCGTGATGATTCGACGCCGCCGCGCCATCAGCCGCGGGGAGCGTGAAGTGGATCGTGCTGCCACGACCGAGCTCGCTCTGCGCGCCGATGCGCCCGCCGTGCGCCTCGACGATCCCCTTGGCGACATACACGCCGAGGCCCATGCCCTGGCACGCGCGGCGCCCTGCAGGCGGCCTTCGCATGAAGAGCAGGGGGCGGTCGAGATCGGCGATCCCGGGCCCCGTATCGGTCACCGAGAAACGCGCGCCCGACGGTGCAGGCTCGGCGCGGATCGTGATCGATCCGCCCTTCTGCATGAAACGCGCGGCGTTGCCGATGAGCCGTGAGAGCACCTGCAACACGCGGGCGCGATCGATGTAAAGCGCTGGCAGATGCGACGCGATCTCCTTCACGAACGAGATCGGCCTGCTCGCCGTCGAGACCGTCGCGGCCGTGACGGCTGCCTCCACGATCGACGCGCCGTCGTGCACCTCTTGCCCGATCGGCAACCTTCCTGCGTCGATGTTCGCCGCGTCCACCAGATCCTCGACGATCTGGTTCATCTCGTGGGATGCGCGCTTGATCGTCTGCAGTTGACGTTCGAGCCCTGGATCTGCCCCGAGCTCACGCGCGAGTAACGTCGTCGTCACCATCACGACGCCGAGCGGATTGCGCAGGTCGTGCGAGACGACCGTGAGCAGCTCCGTGCGTTGCGCCTCCGCGGCTTTCGTACGCCGTTCGAGCTCTCTGCATCGCCTTTCGAGGTCCGCGACATACCGCGCGTCCTTCGTCTGTACGGATGGGATACGGCTGCGTTTCGTCGCGGTCCGCGCCGCGCTTCGTGCCCCGCCGCTCGCTGGTTTGCTCGCCTGTTTCCGCTTCCTGGGTTCGGCCACGGTCGCCCCTTTTCCCGCAGGGTAACGCGACATCGTTCAGGTCATGCAGTCGGAGAAGGCCGGACTCGCCCGTCCGTGTCGGCATGTCCGGAATCACCGCGTCGGGTTTCTCCCGACCTGTCGATCAGGCCGCTCTTCACGGGTCAAGCAGGGCACGATTCCGTGCCAGCGGCTCCTCGCCCGCGGCTATGATCCAACCTTGCCCGCGGCGCACTTCGCGACCGTGGGCGAGGGGTAGGCGGTAACGTCACTCCATCGACCACCGGGGGTACATCGTCGTGAAGACGGCAGACGACACTGGGCTCGGGCAGCAGCATGGCGGCCTCACACCGCTCGTGCTCGTTGTCGACGACTTCGATGACAACCGCGAGATGTTCACGGAGTTCCTTTCGTTCTCCGGGTTCCGCGTCGCACAGGCATCCACGGGGCGGGAGGCGCTGGATCAGGCGTTCTCCCTTTTGCCCGACTTGATCCTCATGGATCTCTCGTTGCCCGAGCTCGACGGGCTCGAGGCGACACGTTGCTTGAAGAGCGACGAACGCACGAAGCGTATTCCGATCGTGGCGCTCACGGGGCACGCGCTCGCCGGTCACTCGAAGGACGCAAAGGAGGCGGGCTGCGACTCCTTCTTGACGAAGCCTTGCCTACCCGACGCGCTCGTGACCGAGATCAAGCGGGTCCTCGGCGCACGGGCGCGATAACAAACGTACGGACGGGACAAGGGGGGGAGCATGAGAGCGTCCGAAAAGGTCGGCTCAGGGGTGGGCGTGCGCGCGGATGGCATCGCGCAACATGCGGGCGGCTTCGTCCCAGTCCACTGGCTTGACCAGCACCGCGTCGAACGCGCTCTTCGCGAGCTTGGCCCGCGCCCAGAGATCCCGCCGGGCCGTGCACGCGAACACCGCCATTCGTTGCGTCGCCGGATCGGACCGCAGCGCTTCGGCCACGACGAACCCGTCGATGCCCGGCATGCGCAGATCACAGAGCACGGCGTCCGGCACGTCCTGCGTCGCGAGGAAGACGCCGCGGAGGCCGCCCTTCGCCCGTTCGACCTGGAAGCCGTGCGCGATGAGCGAGACCTCGGCGATCGCGAGGAAGTCCGGATCGTCGTCGACGATCAGCACACGCGGGTGGGACGCCCTGCTCTGGTCCATGTCGCCCGCTCCGCCCGTCGCCTTCGACATCCCGTCCCCCCCGCCTGCGCGCAGAAAAACTCCGTCCGCGCCGCCGCTCTGCGTGCTCAGGAGCTCATCGCTTTCCCATCTCTTGGACCGGCGCTCGGAATGTGCAATCCGGCGGCGCGCTGTCGTCGATCTTCGTCTCGCGCTTCGTCGTCAGCCGGCGCGTGGTCCGTCCGGAGAGCCTCTTCGCCATCTCCACGAATGTCCTCGTCTCCAGCGTGCCTCCCGGTGTGCGTCGCGTGCTCGGTCAACGCTTACCGCCTGCGTCTTCGGGCTCTAGGGTGTGAATCATGAGCGTCGATGAGGTCTTCTTCGACCGCGTGGCCCACGACCTACGGGGCGAGCTTTCGACGATGCTCGCGGGCGTCCACTACTTGCTCCGGTTCGGCCGAGATCTATCGTCTCCTACGCGCGACATGCTCGAGCGCGTGAGCGGCGCGGGCGAGCGGCTGACGCGGATGCTCGCCGAGCTCGACGATGCCGTCTGGTTGCTCGACACCGAGAAGCCGCTCGCGCTCGCGCCCCTTCGTTTCGGGGATCTGATCGACGAGGTGGTCTCGCGCGTCGAGCCCTCCGTGAAGAACCGAGGCGTGCACCTCGTCGTCGAGTTGCCCGAGGACCAGGCCCGGGCCGAGCTCGTCGGTGACGTCGATCTCCTCGCCACGGCCCTCACCTCCGTCGTGGATCTCGCCACCTTGCGTGCGCCCGATCGGACGGTGCACGTCACCGCGGAGGCCTCCGACGGAGCGTTCAGCGTGCGCGTGTCGGACGAGGGCGACGTCGTGCCGAAGGACGTGCTCGCGCGGCTCTTCGAACCGTTCGTCGAGCGGGAGATCGTGCCCCGCGAGACGCACGGACGGCGCAGATTGCGGCTCGGCATCGGGCTCCCGATCGCGCGGGCGATCCTCGAAGCGCACGGCGGCTCGCTCGTCATCGAGTCGGGTGATCCGGGCCTCGCCATGCGATGCGTGATCTCGACCCGGATGGCGGCCGCCGAGCCCGAGAAGGCGCTCGCTGCGTCGGGGTAGCCTCTCCTTGCGACGACCGGGCGGCCGTGCTCCGGTACATCCATGGCGCGTGTTTCGGCGGTCTTCCTGGGTGCTTTGCTCGCGCTCCTCGAGGGCTGCTCCGAGCCTGCGGGGACCGCGCGCACGTGCAGCGGCGTCGCGCTCGACGGGCCCGTTCTGGTGCTCGCGTCGAACCTCCAGGCGAGTGGCCTCGGGCGCATCGACGAAGCCGGATGCCTCACCGAGGTCCCGGACATCGCGCTCGGCGCCGATCCCTCGCTCTCCTTCGGCCACGACGGGCCGTTCGTGTGTGTGCGTGACGAGGGCCTCGCGCTTTTCGTCGATCCGTCTTCGCTCGCGATCACCCGAACGTGGGTCACGTTTGGCGCGTCGGAGACGACGTTCGAGCTTGCCACGGGCGGCAAAGCGAAGGGGCCCCACAACCCGCATGACGCCGACCTCGACGCGGATGGACGGCTCTGGGTCGCGCGCTTCGAGCAGCCCGGTGTCGCGGTCCTCGAGCCCGACGGCAGCTTCGGCGGCGTGGTGGATCTCTCGTCGTTTGCCGACGTCGACGGGCTGCCCGAGGTGGAGGCGATCCGCGTCGTTTCGGGTCGTGCCTTCGCCGTCCTGGAGCGCCTCGATCGCCGCACCTGGAAGCCCGCGGAGAACGGGCTCCTCGTGGCGATCGACGTCGCCTCGCGTAGCGTCGTGGGCTCCGTCGACCTCGGCGGGAAAAACCCGTTCGGACGCATGAAATCGGCGCCGTGGGATCCCTCGGGCGCCACCGTGGTCCTCGCGATGCCGGGCGACTTCTACGCGCTCGACGACGGCCACGCGGCCGTGATCGTCAACCTCGAGACCCTCGATGTGACGGGCATCGCGGAGGAAAACACCTTCGGCGGTTCGATCGTCGAAATCGCCCTCGCGGCCCCCGACGAGGCGTATGCGATCGTCGCGGGCATCGAGCTCGAGAACCCGACGCGCCTCGTGCGGTTCGACCCGTCCGGAAAAACCGAGCCCCGTGTCCTCGCCGATACGCGTGAAGGTGGCAAGCGCGGTACCTACGACTACGCGGGCCTCGCCGTGGTCGGCCGCCACGTTTTGCTTGGCGACAGGGCCTACGGCGCGCCTGCGATCCACATCTTCGAGCGCGCCACGGGCCTCGAGGTCGGCTCCCTGAAGCCCGAGCGCCTTCCGCCCGTGTCGCTCCTGCCCTTGCCCTGACCGCCATTCGACCTGGTGCTCCCCGGGCGAACTTCGTTTACCATCGCTCGAGACCCCTTGGCTGAACGAGCCCCTTCATCGATGTTGAGCTCCACGCTCGCCGAGCGTGGCGTGCCGATGCGTGCCCTCGAGGAGGCGATCGCGCGGCAGGTCGTGCACGGCGGTGACCTCGTGACGAACCTGCTCGAGGTCGGCGGCGCGCGCGAAGAGCTGCTCGTGCCCCTGCTCGCCGAGGTGATGGGCCTGGAGGAGGCGCCCTCGGGCAAGCTCCCCTTGCCGCCCCCGCCCGTGATGCGGCTCGTGCCCGGCGATCTCGCGTTGCGCCACGGCATCTTCCCGCTCGCGCTCAATAGACGTGTCTTGACGATCGCCACGGCCGAGCCGCTTTCGCCGGCCGTCGAGGGGGATCTCGCGTTTGCGCTCGCCGTCGAGATCCGGCAGAGCGTCGCGCCGCTCGTGCGTATCCGCCAGGCGATCGCGGAGGCTTATCAGCTCCCGCTCGATCGCCGCTTCTTGCGCCTCGTCGCGAGGCTCGAGAGCCGCCCGGATCCGAGCCCCACCCTCGTGCCGCCGCCGAGGTCGCAGCACGCGCGCACCCCCGAGCCTCCGATCGCGACGCCGCAGCCGCCCACGCAAACGCCGGCGACGCTCGCCGCGGGCGCGGCGCCGCCGCCCGCCGCGACGCGGACGAAGCTCTCGTCAGGGACCGCGCCGCTCGGACGCGGGAGCTCGCCGGAGATCACCACGAAGCCC
>JANMGF010001519.1:0-11501 GCA_031374535.1 Polyangium sp. (in: bacteria) | reverse complement strand
CGAGCTCGAGCTCGGTGGGCTCCTCGGGGGATTCGCCGCGGCCCGAGCGCGGCAAATGGGCGCTGACGGTCGAGGGCGTCTCGTTCGGGCCGAGCCCCTCCTCGACGACAGGAGCGCGCATGGCACTAGCCTACTACAATTGTCCAGCCTTTTTGGATCGTCGATCGGGGGTCCACGGGACAGATGATCGTTTCCAGGACGCTCGAATCGCCGTATAAAGCGCCGGTCGTGCCGCACCCCTCGCATCCCCCCGTTCTCACCTCGCTCCTTGCCCGGAAAGAAGCCCTGCTCGAGGAGGCTCGTAGGGACCTCGAAAAGGTCCGGTCGCACCACGACTGGCTCTTCAACCATCTTCCGGCGATCATGCAGTCGATCGACGCCCAAGGGCGGCTCCGCGCCGTCAACGATCGATGGGTCGAGGCGATGGGGTTTGCGCGTGAAGAGGCCGTGGGGCGGCGCTCGGTGGAGTTCTTGACGCCGGAGTCGGCTCGATATGCGCGCGAAGTGGTCCTACCCGCGTTTTTCGCCACCGGGCGATGCGATAACATCCTTTATCAGTTCGTCCGCAAGGACGGCTCGGTGATGGACGTGATGCTTTCGGCGATCGCCGACCGGGACGAGGCGGGGACCGTCGTGAGCTCGCAGGCGGTGTTGACCGACGTGACAGCGCGGCTCGCGGCCGAACGGGCGGCGCAGGCCGCGGCCTCGCAGGTCGAGACCATTCGTGTGCAGCGAGAGATGCTGCGGGCGATCTCCACGCCGCTCGTGCCGCTCGGCGATGGCATCTTGCTCATGCCCCTCGTGGGCAGCGTCGATCAAGGGCGAGCCGATCAAATGATGTCGGCGCTCCTCGAAGGCGTCGTGACGTACGCCGCCGAGGTCGCAATCGTGGACGTGACGGGCGTGCCGTCGATGGATGCGGCGGTGGCCGAGGCGCTCGTGGGCGCGACGAAGGCGGTGGGATTGCTCGGTGCGCGCGTCGTGCTCACGGGCCTCGGTCCGTCCGCGGCCCGCGCGCTCGTGGAGCTTGGCCTCGAGCTCGGCAATATCACGACGAAGGCGACGTTGCGGGATGGATTGGCCGCGGCGCGGAAACGCGCGCGTTAGCGTTTCGGCGGCGTCATCCTCGCGGGTTCGACCGCGACGTCGCGCTGGAGCTTGCCGAAACGAAGGACGCTCTGGTCGCCGCTTTGCTCCTCGATCGTGACCTCCGCGATCGTCCAGAGTTCCAGGCCGAGGCGCATTTCGAGGCGCTTCACGTGTTTCCGGACATCCTCGGCGCGGGGCACGGCGCGGAGCGTGATGCCGTCCTTTTTGGTCGGGATGCTGAGGTCGTAGCGGCCGCGGAGTTTTTCGAGGTCGCCGCCGATCAGGATCATCAGGTCCGCGAGCACCGCGCCGAATCGACCTGCCGCAGATTTCCCGACGCTCGCCGTGCCGCGCGGGGTGGCGAAGGAAAAACCCTCGGGGCCGACCCAGTACGTCACCGCGTCCGGGGGCAACAGCTCCCAGCGCAATCGGTCTGGGCGAACCAGGGTCATTTCGCCATTACTTTTGACCGTCGTCGCGAGAAGGCCAATCGTCCGCTCTTGCACGAAAGGACCGACCAGCGTTTTGAGATCGGCGCGCGCCTTCGTGATCTGCGCGAGGATTTCGGAGACCTCGTCGGCAAACGCCGGGCGTGGAAGGGCAGGGAGCACGAGCGCGCCCGAGACGACCAGGGCACCTCGAAGGAAATCACGTCGATCCATCAGAGCTCTCCATGATGCGGCATGCCCGCTTTTTTCCACGCTTCGTAGGCCGGGGACCGGTAGAGCGGGTCCTCGGCGACGGTGACGAGCGGCTCGTCGTCCTTCGGTTCGTAGCCGGCTTCGAGGAGCCGGGCGACGTCGAAACGCACGAATCGGCCGAGCAAGTGCGGGCCTTCGCTGACCCACAGGGCACGCGCCGTCGTGTCCATGACGACCGCGTGCGTGGCGATGAGGGCGTCGATGGCGCGGCGATGGCCCACCGGGAGGCTCGCGCCCCCGACCCCTCCCTTGTCGCGCAGGACGCCCACCACACGTTCGACGGACGCGGCGGGCGGTAGATTCTGAAGGAGCTCGTCGAGGCGCATGCGGCGGGGGCGCGTGGAGGTCGTGGTCTCGACGCGGACATTCGCGGGATCGCTGGCGAGCGGGCCTTCGAGGTGGTTCGTGAGCGGGACCTTGCCCCGCCCGCGACGGACGTGGATCGGCTCGCCCGGCGCACGTTCGACGATGGCGACGTCACCCTGCGCGTCGGTGAGCATGATCAAGTGCGAGACCATGGGGGAGCGATCGCGGAGGAGGTCGATGGCTTCGGCGGTCGTGCGGGCGCGGCCGAGGAGGTCGCGGGTCGTGTGCACGACGGGCTCGCCGACCGCGCGTGGGGTGCGGGCGCGGGCGCCGTGGACGACGAGCGCGAGGCCCTCGGCATTCATACCGCTGACGGCGCCGACGAGGCCGGGCCAGGCGACGGAGGCATAAGGAATGCGGCCCTCCTCGCGGACGAGGAAGATGGCTTTGCCGGTGTCGAAGATGCTGCCGGCCTCGAAATCGAAGTTGCGGGCGAGGACCGTGTGTCCGTCCTCGAAGGCGCCGTCGCCGAGCGCGAAGCTCGTGCAGCCGATGAGCGGAGAATGCTCGAAGGAGAGGGCGATGTCGTAGAGAGAGTTCAAAAAGACGAAACGATGGTAGGTCGAGAGAAAGCCGTCGTAAGGGTCGGGGGAAAAGCCGAGGGCCTGGGCGGCGATCTCGCGGCGGCGTTCGTCCTGCATTCCCTGGTCGACGTGCCGGAACTCGAGGCGGCTGAGATCGACGAGGAGCCAGCGGAGCGGAGGGACGGGGACGTAATGGCGAAACTGGTCGTAGAGCGTGCCCTCGTTCTCCACCATTTCGCGGTAGAGGAGGCGCGCATGCTGGTGGCCGATCTGCTCGGGGGTGCCGGCGAGGCGGACCTCGAGGATCGTGCCGCGTTTTCGTGCATAAGCGGGGCCGAGGACACGCAGGCCGGGACGCTCTTCCCTCGCTTCGCCCGCCGCAGCCGTGATGGCAGGGGGCTCGATACGCGTGGAGGCGAGGACGATGAAATGGGCGAGGGTGGGCAAAACGACGAGGAGGAGGAACGCGACGAGGGCGCGTTTTTTCCAGCGCGCGCGGGCGTTGGGGACGAGATTGACCTGGCCTTTGGCTGCCATGGATCAGAGCTCCGGGGCGCGTTCGACCGGCGGGGAGAGCCTCGATTCCGCGAGCGTGAAGAGGACACGCCCGATGATACGCGCCGGGTCGCGTACGCTGTCGAAATGGGTGACGCGCTCGTGCTCCGGGGGATAAATGACGTCCATGGGGACCTCGACGATACGCACGCCGGCGGCGATCGAGCGGAGAATGATCTCGGCCTCGAAGGCATACCCGTCGTCGCGGGCGCCGAGGGAGAGGGTCGTCTGGAGGGGGTACCGGCGGAGGCCGCATTGCGTGTCGGCGAGGGGGCGGCCGCTGAAGAGGGAGAGGAAGTAATTGGAGATGCGGTTCGACATCTGGTTCGGGCGGGGGGCGCCGGCGCGGACGAGGTCACGGATGCCGAGCACGAGCGCGCGAGGATCGGGATCGGCGAAGGCGATGCGGTGGGCCTCGGCGGGCGGGTGCTGGGCGTCGGCGTCGAGCGTGACCGCGACGTCGAAGCCGCGGCGCGCGGCGTACGTCATGCCCGTGCGGAGGGCCGCGCCTTTGCCGCGGTTGTTGGGGTGCGTGAGGACCGTGGCGCCGGCCGCGCGGGCGAGCTCGCCGGTGCCGTCGGTCGAGCCGTCGTCGATGACGAAGACCGCGGAGGGCTCGGGCCAGAGGGAAACGGTCGCGCGGACGACCTCGGCGACGGTGCGGGCGGCCTGATAAGCGGGGATGATCGCGCAAGGACGCATCGGTTTCGTGTGTGGTTACCACGGCGGGCGCGCGCGGGGGAGCGTCGGGCATGACACCGGCGTGCGTGGCGTGAGACCTCGGGGTAGCCTCCCGCCGATGGAAGACTTCGATCCCGAGGCGTTGCGGGTGCTGCGTTACCGCGCGAAGACGGTGCTGCGGCAGCGGATGCGGGCGCTGCGCAACTCGATCCCGCGTGAGGGCTTGGCCGAGCGGTCGGCGAAGATCCGCGCCGCGCTCCTCCTGCGGCCCGAGATCGCGGGGGCCCGGACGGTCGCGCTTTTCTGGCCGATCGTGGGTCGGGGCGAGGTGGATCTCCGCCCGCTCGCCGAGGAGCTGCGGGCGCGGGGCATCGTGGTGGCATTCCCCGCGATCGATCGGGAGACGCGGGTGATGACTTTCCGGGTCCCGGCCGATCCCGCGGCGATGGCGGAGCGGGGGCTCGGTTTCCAGGAGCCCACGCCCGAGGAGCCGGAGGCGCGTGAGATCGATGTGGTGGTGGTGCCGGCGCTCGGGGTGGACGGGGAGGGCAATCGAATTGGGTATGGGGCAGGGTATTACGATCGAACCTTGCCGCGATTCTGCCCGCCGGCCGTGGCCATCGGGGTGGTGTACGATTTTCAGCTCCTGTTCGAGGTGCCCGTGACGGAGGGGGACGTGCCCATTCCGGTGGTGGTGACGGACGAGCGGATGATCGAGCGGTGACGCAGCGCCGTCTGCGGCGGATGCCACGATTTTACGTGAATCTGGCAGACCGGGTGGTCGCGCGCGCTCTCGTCGTGTAAACCTAGCGCGATTTGCATTCCGGGGATCGCGCGCGGAATGCCCGTTCGCGACGCAGGGGGAACACATGCGCACCATCTCTTCCGTTCTTCGCAGCGGGCTCGTCTCGCTTTTGTGGCTCGGCGCCGTGACTGGATGCGGGGCCGACGGGTCCGAGCAGACGGCGGTCGTGGTCCATTCGCTGGAATGGATCGAGGGCGCGAAGCTCATGGCGCCCGAGGGGACGAAGGAGGCCGAGCTCGGCGTTTCGGTCGCGATCGAGGGGGATACCGTGATCATCGGGGCGCCCTCCGACGACGCGATGGCCCAGAATGCGGGCGCGGCGCAGGTCTTCGTTCGCAAGGACAATACCTGGATCCCGGAGCAGAAGCTCGTCGCGGCTGATGCAGGGGCAACGGACGCCTTCGGCACCTCGGTGGCCATCGCGGGCGATTTCGCGATCGTCGGGGCTCCCAGTGACGACGACCCGGTCGAAAGCGCCGGCGCGGCCTACGTCTTCGTGCGAAAGGACGGAGCCTGGACCGAGGCGCAGAAGCTCGTTTCGCCGAATGGGGAGATGATCGGCTCGTTTGGCGCCTCGGTGGCGATCGTGGGCGACATCGCGCTCGTGGGGGCCAGCCGCGAGGACGGCGTCGGATTCGATTCAGGGGCGGCGTACGTCTACGTGCGGGACGCCGCGGGCGTGTGGAGCCTGCAAAAGAAGCTCCTCCCCTCGGACGGGGCGAGCCATTTCGGCGCGTCGGTCGCGCTTTCGGTCGAGGGCGCGGTCGTGGGGGCGCCCAGGGACGTCTCTGCCATGGGGCAAAAGGTGGGCGCGGCGTATGTCTTCACGCGCGCGGAAGGCGCCTGGCCTCTCGAGCACAGGCTGCTCGCGCCCGATGGGGTCGAATTCGATCGTTTCGGGGCTTCGGTCGCGATCTCGGGCACCACGGCGCTCGTGGGGGCTCCCGACGCCGACGATGCGGGCGAGGACGCGGGCGCGGCGTATGTCTTCACGCGCGTGGGCGGCGCCTGGGGCCTGCAGCAGAAGGTCGTCGCCGAAATTGGGGAGAAATTCGGCGCGTTTGGCATTGCGACGGCGCTCTCGGGTGACGTCGCGCTCGTGGGGACCTACCAGAGCGACCCGAGCTTCATGGGCGTGGGGTCGGCCTACCTGTTCGTGCGCGAGGGGACCGTCTGGGCCCAGGGTCAGAGGCTGCTCGCCGGGGACGGCGCGGACGACGATTCCTTCGGCAGCGCGGTCGCGCTTTCGGTCGACACGGCGCTCGTGGGGGCCCCGGGCGACGATAACATCCTGGGCGACAATGCCGGCGCCGTCTATGCGTTCGGGGCGCTCGGCGCCGGGGGCGTGGGTGGTTCCGGGGGAATGGACGGCGCGGGCGGAATGGACGGCGCCGGCGGAAGGGGCGGCGCGGGCGCGGGGAACAACAACACGAACACGGACGGCGAGATCGCGATGGGCGGCTGTGCTTGCGGGGCCGCGGGCGGGAGCGCCGGGGAGGAGACGGGCGCTCTCGTTTGGATGGCGCTCGGGATTGCGGGGATCGTGGGGCGGCGCCGCTCCGTCAATGCAACGGATCGCCGAGGACCTTCTTCCGATCGAGCTGCTCGGCGAGGGTGAGCCGGTCGGCGTCGTTCATCGAGACGAATCGAATCGCCTGCAGCCGGTCTTGCGACCAGATCGGACGGCCGCGCAGGCGAATCGGGCGGCCGGCGCCGACGTCGAGCTCGAACGCGGTGATCAGGCTGAGCTCCCGGTCCACGAGGCCCCGCGGGCGCTCGAAGACCAGCCCACTCACGGACAGATCGACGGCGCGGCACGCATGGCGATGCCCATCCACGATGGCGATCAAGGGATAGTCGCAGAGCGCGCGCGGGCCGATCCGTCGTTCCATGAAGTACCATCTGCCGCGATACGGGAAGCGGAAAGGCCGGGCCAACTTTTCCGGGGCAGCCCGGAATCACGCGGCTCGATGGGCTAGGATCGGGCCTGGAGGAGCCCTTGTATGGCGACGTGCCGCGAGTGTAACAACGAGGTCGACGAGCTGAAGACGGTCAAGGTCGGTAGCAAGAAGAAGAAGATGTGCGAGGACTGCGCCGATCGCGTCGCCCAGGAGGGCGCGGTGGCCGAGGAGAGCGAGTCCGTCGTGCAGGGGATGATGGGGTTCAAGGGGCGGCGCTGAAGCGGAGAAAGCCTCGCCTCACCGCATGATCTCCTCGATCTCGTTCGAGGTCGCGTCGGAGAGGCCCTTCGCGAGGCGCCTCGGATCGAGCTCGACCACGAGCGCGACGGCGTCGGGCGCATGGGTGGACAGGGGCGCCGTGACGGGCACGTCGAGGCCGAGGAGATGGCCAAACGAGCCCTGCGCGAGGTCGCTCCATGCCGCCGCGAGCTCCTGCGAGGCCGGCTCGCCCGTGCGGGAAAAGTCCCCGGCGACGGCGAGGGAAAGCAAGATCCCCTCGCGGGCGCTCGGCCTTGCAGCAGCGCCGATCGCCGTGGCCGCGGCGAGCAGGCCCCGGGCGCCCCGCGCGAGCTCGCCCTCGAAGGGGCCCAGCGCGAAGGCGCGCGCAGGGGCCGGGCCGAGGCGCTCGGCGAGGGCGCTCAAGGTCGGGTCCGAGAAGACGCGGCTCGGGCGGGAGAGCGAACCGCGGGCGAAAAGCGAGGCGATACGGCAAGGGCCACGCGCAAGGCTGCCGGCTTGCTGGAAACAGGCGACGTCGGGGCCGATCGCGGCGAAGGCGTGGCGCGCGGTGCCGATCTTGCCGGAGACGCGGATGACGTCGTGACGGTCGACGGCGCGACTTCCGTCGGTGCTGATGCGGTCGCGGAAGGCTCGCTCGACGGCGCGGGGATCGGTCGTGTGACGGACGATCTCCACGGTCGCGTCGCCGTCGTCGGTCCGGTAGGAGGCGACGAGGGCCTCGGGCGATCGGCGGAGATCGAGGGCCGTGCCGCGGGCGAAGCGGTCGAATCGCGCTTCGGAGATCACGGTGCCGACGAAGGGGACGAGCCACGGGATCGAGGTGATCTCGCGCGGGCGGGCGAGCACGATCCAGCGCAGGCCCGCGAGCGGAAGGAGACCTTCGAGCGAAGGGACGGCGAGCGGAGGCTCGGGCTTTTCGGCGGGCTTCGCGACGGACGGAGGCGTGGCGCCACAACCCACGAGGGCCGAGGCGAACGTCGCGAGCGCGGCGGCGAGCAGCGCGCGACGGCCTTCCTCCGGCGCCTCAGCCGACGACGAGATGCGCGAACTTGCGGTTCTTCGATCCGACGCGGACAAGATACCTCCGGCCTCGCTCGAGCTTCTGTTGCTCGTCGCGCACGACCTCGCCGTCGAGGTGCACGGCGCCGCTCTTCACGAGCCGGAGCCCCTCGTTCGTCGACTTCACGAGCCCTGCGAGCGACAAGGCCTTCGCGATCCAGAGCGACTCGGCCTCGGTGACGACGCTGATCTCCTCGATGTCCTCGGGCAGCCCGCCTGCGGCCACGCTGCGGCGACGTTCGAGCGCGGCGTCGGCTGCCTCCGACGAGTGAAACCGCGTGACGACCTCCTTCGCGAAGATCTCCTTCACGTCGACGATGCCGCGACGACCCGCCCTGACGTCCTCGCGCAGCGCCGCGATGTCCTCCTTCGCGTGCGCTGAGAGCAGCTCCATGTATCGCCAGATCACCTGGTCGTCGACGAGCAGGAGCTTCTGCAACATCTCGAAGGGTGGCTCGCTGATGCCCACGTAGTTGTTCGCGCTCTTCGACATCTTGGCGCCGACGACCTTGCCGTTCTCGACGCGCGCGTTCGTGCCTTCGAGGATCGGCGTCGTCATCACGATCTGCGCGCGTTTGCCGTAGCGGGGCATGAGATCGCGGCCGACGAGCAGGTTGAAGAGCTGATCGGTGCCGCCGAGCTCGACGTCGTTCTCCAGCACGACCGAGTCGTAGGCCTGGAGCAGCGGGTAGAGGAACTCGTGGATGTGGATCGGCACGCCGCCTTCGAAGCGCTTCTGGAAGTCGTCGCGTTCGAGCATACGCGCGACGGTGTACTTCGCGCCGAGCTCGATCATCTCGGTGGGCGAGAGCTTGCCGAGCCACTCGGAGTTGTAGCGGACCTCGGTCTTGTCCTTGTCGAGCACCTTGAAGGCTTGCGCCTGGTACGTCTCGGCCGCGGCGCGGACCTCTTCCCGCGTGAGGCGCGGGCGTGACTCGCTCTTGCCCGTTGGATCACCCACCATCGCCGTGAAGTCGCCGACCAGGAAGATCACCTGGTGCCCGAGCTCCTGGAACTGCCGCATTTTCTGCATGAGCACGGTGTGCCCGAGGTGCAGGTCCGGCCGCGTGGGGTCGAAGCCGGCCTTGATACGCAGCGGCCGGCCCTCCTTCAGGCGCTCCTCGAGCTCGGCGCGGACGTGGAAGTCCACGATGCCCCGGCCCATGATCTCCACCTGGCGCTCTACAGAAAGCATGGGGGAGACTTTGCCGGACGGCGCGCCGGGCGCAAGCGTCAGGCGATCACTCGTCCTCGTCGTCCTCGAGTTCGTCCTCGTTGTCGTCGTCGTCGTCGTCTTTGCCGCCGGTGATCGCGAAGGCGCGGCTCTCGTTGACGAGCTCTTTCAGCTCCTTGCCGACCTTGAAGAACGGCAGGCGCTTGGCGGGGACGGGGACGGGTTGGCCCGTGCGCGGGTTGCGTCCGCTGTAGGGCTTGTACGGGCGGACGGTGAAGCTGCCGAAGCCGCGGATCTCGATGCCTTCGCCGCGCTGGAGGGCCTCGGTCATCGCGTCGAAGATGCAGTTCACCACGAGCTCGGCGCGAGCCTTGGTGAGCTCGCCACGGCCCGCGATCGCGTCGATGAGCTCGCTTTTCGTCACGGTCACCCCTCGGCGGCTGTCACCCGCCCCCCGTCCAAGACGTTCCCCAACCTGAAACGCCGTCCGGACGGATACGACTCACGATTCCAGGAACTTAGAACACACCTCGCATCCTGCCCGCCCAGCGTCAACGACTTTCGTTCTCCAGGAGATCCAGGCGGTCGAGAGCCACGAGGGTGCTCGTGGACGTGGAGGTGAGGACGATCGAGAGCGTCACGGAGCGGGCCGCGTTCGGGATCGGGAGCGCGGGGAGCGCGACGCATGGGGGCTGCGGGGAAGGGGCGGGCGCGAGGTCCAAGTCTACCGTGTGCGCGACGCGGCCGTCGACTTCGAGCGAGACGGTGATCGAGGCGGGGCCGAGGAGGCCGAGGCGCGGCACGACGCGGCGGCCTGCGAGGAAGGGCGCGGGGAGGGAGAGGGTCACGGAGCCGGTTTTTGTAGGCTCGGCGGTGAAGAGGGAGAGCCAGCGGCCCCCGGAGGCGCAGGTGTCGTTCGCCCAGGCAGGCAAGGCCCAGGCGTCGTGCTGGGCGAGCGGAGGCCAGAGGTGTTCGCCTTCGAGGACGAGGGGCGCGTCGAGGTCGAAGGCGAGCGGAACGAGGTGGGGAGGTGATGCGGGCGCTTCGCCGGGGGGCGGGATCGGGAAGAGGTAACGGTAGGCCGGGGGGCGGCCGTGCGCTTCCCAGGTGAAACGATCGAGGGCGTCGCCGTGGTAGCGGGCGATGGAGGGTTTGTTTGAGGACGAAGGATCAAACGCGAGGTTGAAGCCGTGGTCGGTGTCGACGAAGACGAGGGCGTGATCGGGCAGGTGCGCGAGGCGAGCGGGCTCGAACATCGGCAGGCCGCCCTCACGATCGCGGAGCGCGGCGTGATAGAAGCCGGCGCGGAAGGCGAAGCCGAGGGGGACCAGCGCGACGAGGGCCGCGACGAGGCGTGAAGCGCGGCCGAGGTCCTTCGTGCGTGCGGCGAGGTGGGCGACGGCGAGAGCGGCGAGGATGTGTTCGAGGGGGAGGACGTCGGCGTAGAAACGCGCGCCGCCGCCGGGGTAGTTGCCGTCGAAGTAGAAGGGGACGTAGGCGGCGATCTGGAGGAGGACGGCGATCGGGAGGAGGCGTGTTTTGGCCGTGCGCGCGGCGAGGAAGGCGCCGAGGAGGACGAGGAGCGTGAAGGGCTCGGCGTTGCCGGCGTCGACGAGGTGTTGCTTGAGGCGGCGGAGGGTGGTGGCCGCGGCGGCGAAGGCGCCGTAGCCGTGCGGGAGGTTGTGTCGGACGAAGTCGCCGTGTTCGCCTACGCAACCGATCCCGCTGCCAAAGCCGTACCGGAAGCAGCCGGGCGGGCCGTCGGAGAGGGCGTAGTAGAGGCGTTGCGAGGAGGCGAAGAGCTCGCCGGTGGCCGCGCGCTGGTGGGCGAGGAGCAAGGCGATGCCGGGGATCGTGCCGAGGGCGAGGAGCGCGAGGGCGGCGAGCAACGCGAAGCGTGGGGCCTTGGGGCGCGTCGAGGCGAAGACGAAGGCGAGCGTGAGGGAGAGGGCGAGGGCCGAGAAGGGGCGCGTGGCGACGAGCCAGCCGGCGAAGAAGCCTGCGCCGAGGGAGGCGAGATGTGCGGGATGGCCGGCTTCGAGGGCACGCACGGCGGTGAGCGCGAGGGCGAGGGCAGCCGTGAAGCAGAGGGCGGCGAGGCCGTGCGACATGGTGTCGGCCGTGTGGTAGCGGAGCGCGGCGCAAGCGACGGAGAAGAGGGTCGCGAGGCGGGGGATCGAGAGGCGATCGGAGAATGGTGGGGCTTCGGGGAGAACACGTTCGGCGAGCGTGTAGGTGGCGAGCGTGAGGGCCGCGGCGAGGAGGGGGCCTATCGCGAGGGGCGCGGAGGCGAGGAAGCCGAGCGCGAGGAGCGCGGGGTAACCGGGGGGGAAAAGGACGGCGGCG
>JANMGF010001504.1:0-1398 GCA_031374535.1 Polyangium sp. (in: bacteria) | reverse complement strand
GCGCGCCGCCCGTGACGCCGATCTGCGAGGGGAAGACGAGGCCCGTGGGGTTGCCGGTGGCCGGGCTGAAGGTGCCGTCGCCGCCCCACTGGATGCCGACGTCGCGCAGGTAGCGGCTCGTGGCCTCGACGATACGCGCCTCGATGAGGACCTGGGGCGTCTGCGTGTCGAGCGCACGCACGAGCTCCTCCATCTGGTCGAGGTTGCCCGCGACGTCCCGCGCGACGAGGACGTTGGTGCGTTCGTCGACGGCGAGCGACCCGCGCGGGGAAAGGAGGTCTTTGCCGCGCGCCTGGAGCTCCTTCGCAGCGGCGTAGTTGACGGGGATGAGCCGCGTTTCGAGGGGCGCAAGGGCGAGCTCACTCTTGCGGCGCGCGAGGTCGAGCTCGCGCTCCTTGTTGAGCTCGGACTGCTGCGCGACGCGGATCATGTTGCCCTGACGCACCATCCCGAGGCCCTTGGCCTGGAGCACGGTCTCGAGCGCTTGATCCCAAGGGACGTTCCGCATCCGGATGGTGACGTTGCCCTTCACGTCGTCGGACGTGACGATGTTGACGCGACCAACATCCGAGATGAGGCGCAGGACGTTGTGCACGTCGGCGTCCTTCAGATCGAGGTCGATTCGTTTGCCCGTGAAGCGTCGCTGCTGCGCGAGGGTCGTCGGCAAAAATCCGGCTGCTTCTTCGCCGCCCACGGTGGTCTCGGAGGCCCGGCTCGCCGTGCTCGTCGCGGCGAGGTCTTCCTCGCGCGCCACGGTGCGGACCCGCCGCGCAGCGCCGCCGTCGGCGCCCACGCCGGAGAGCATGGGGTGCGCCGAGCCATCGGTAAACGTGAGCACGAGCGTGTTGCCCTCACGCGTGGCGACCCCAAGCGCGTCGCCTTTGGGTTCGACCTCGATGACGACGCGGGATCCGTCGCTCTTTCGTCGGTACGTCGAGATGGCGGTGACGGTGCCGCCGAAGGCGCTGACGTCGAGCTTGCGTTCGAGCGCGTCGGGCAGGCGCGCGCCCTCGAGCTCGAGGATCGAACGGCCGGTCGCGGACGTCACGTGGGAGAACTTCACGCTCTCGTCGAGCTCGACGACGACACGATCCTTGCCGGCCTGGTGGTCGTAACGGACGTTGGTCACGGCCGCGCCGGCCGCACGATCGGCCTTGCGATCCTCGACCTTCGCGCTCGCCACGGGCGCGGCCGCGGAAGCGGATAGAGGTACGGTCACGCGCATCGGCGCCGTCGCATCCGCGGCCGCGAGATCAACGAGGAGGCCCGTCGGCGTGGGCGTGATGCGGTATTCGGCGGGACGAGCGAGCTGCACGAGCACGCGCGTGATCTTCTTGCCGTCCTGTTCGAACGTCTGCGTGAGGACCCCGCCGACGAGGGCGTTGCCGCGCGTGATGG
>JANMGF010001484.1:0-7190 GCA_031374535.1 Polyangium sp. (in: bacteria) | reverse complement strand
GGTCGCGAAGGCGGGCGACAAGGGCAAAAAGAAGAAGGCAGCCGACAAGAAGAAGGCGGCCGCGAAGAAGACCACGAAGAAGCCCTGAGCGTAGACGTTCCGAAAGATCAGCGCGGCGCCGGACGGGTTTCGGCGCCGCTTTTTCTTTCGAAGAGGCACCAGGCCCCGCCCGCGCGGAGCTTCACCGCCTCGGCCAGGGCGAAGTCCGCGCGGAACCTCGCGTCGCCAAAGATCGCGCGGGAGGTGGGGACCGTGGGGCTCTTGCAGTCGACGCTGGAGGAGAGGATCACGAAGTACCGCGGCTGCCGCGCGAAGATGGCGTCGGTGTATCCCTCGCCCGTCTTGTTCGTGTACCCGCCGGGGAGCCGCGCGATCTCGGGCGCGAGCAAGCCGAGCATGTCGACGATGGGAAAACCGGTCGCGTAGCCGATGTACCCGATGTCGGCGAGGGCAACGGGACCTGGCTTTCCGTGCGCCGAGAGCCACGCCGCGGTCCTGCCTGCGGAGTCGTCCCAGAACGGTTTGTCCTTGTCGAGGATGTCGCGCCGCGCCTGCCCGAGCGCGCCCGCGCGCGTCACGCCCACGTAGAGCGCGAAGAGCGCGATCGCGAGCGCTGCGGCACGTTCGCGCCGTTCGGCGATGGTGCGCGCGGCGTGATCGACGACCAGGAAAGCGAAGGGCTCGGCGGGCGCGAGGAAGCGGTAGTAGGGCATCCAGTCGCCACCGACGAGGACCACGTAGAGGCCGAAGGTGAAGGCGATGGACGCGATCGCCAGGCCGTCGCGTCGTTTCTTGACGAGGAAGACCGCGATCGCGGCGATGCCGAGCCAGAGCGCGGGTCCTGCGTGCATGACGTAGCGGCGCAGGTACTCGGTGCCGCCGTGGAGCTGTTGCGTGAAGTCGCCCGTCTTGGCGCTGAGCGTGTTGGGGAAGAAGGCGCCGTAGTAGAGGCGGCGGAACGTGAGGTGCGTGATCACCGGGATGGCGAAGGCGGCGAGGCGCACGAGGCTTCGGCGTGAGAACGGATGAAATGGGGTTTGGGGCGAAGGGCGCCCTGGGGCGACCCGCAGCCCCAAGCGGTGATCGATGTGCCAGACGTAGAGCAGGAGCAAGAAGAGCGGCGCTTCCGGGCGCGTGAGGGCTGCGAGCGCGAAGAGGGGACCCGACCAGGGGAAGGTCTCGGCGTCGTCGTGCTCCTCGATGAGGAAGCGGTCCGTGCCGAGCAGCACGAGGAGCACGAAGAGCGGCGACTCGAGGCCAAAGACGGCATACCCCGTCAGGAGAAAACTCGAGGCGCAGAGCCACGTGGCGAGGCACGGCACAGCGCCGAGCGGCGCGAGCCTCTGCGCGATGCGGTACACCGGGATGAGCGAGGCACATGCGCAGAGGACGCCGAGTACCTTCGCCGTGATCTCCGGCCGCGCGCCGATCGCCGCGAAGATCCCGAGCAGCACGGTCCACAGGAAGTTCGTGTACCCCTCGACGCGCTCGCCGATGTTGTAGACGAGCCCATGCCCTTCCGCGAGATTCCTGGCGTAGCGGAAGGAGATGTACGCGTCGTCGATCGTGAAGGCCCAGACGCGGTAGGCGTGGACGACGACGAGCGCCATCGGCAGCACGAGCCCGAGCACGAGGTGCATGCGCGGGGAGAGCGGCTCGCCGCCGAGCCAGGCGCGGAGCACCGCGAGCGAGCGGGTCCCGGCGGGCGCGGGGGAGGCGGCCGTGGGGCCTTTGGCGCGGGTGGACATCGCGGAGCGGCCCATACCCGGCCTTCGTCGCGGCGGGAAGGACGGCGACGCTTGCCAACCCCGGGTCGAGCGGTGTTATGGCCCTTCCGTGAAGAGGACGCCCGAGGAGCAAGGAAGCGAAGCGCAAGCGGACGCGGAAGCGGAAGCGGAAGCGCAAGCGGAAGCGGACGCCGAAGCGGAAGCCGAAGCGGAAGCAGAAACAGACGACGATCCCGACGCATCCGATCCCCCGTGGCAACGCGCGCCCGCCGCAACACGACGCGACTGGATCGCAGGCGCTCCTCTTCCGCGGTCCGTGCACCTCGTGCTCGGCCTCGTCCTTCCCGTGATCGTGATGCTCGCCAACGCGGGTCGCGTCCTCTCGTTCACGATCGACGACGCGTACATCTCGTACCGCTACGCGCGGAACTTCGCGCGTGGCCTCGGCCTCGTCTACAACGCGGGCGAGCGGATCGAGGGGTACACGAACTTCCTCTGGACCGTGATCCTCGCAGGCGGGATCAAGATCGGCCTCGATCCCGACGTCACCGCGAAGGCGCTTGGCGCCGCGTCTGCCGTCGGCGCGCTCGTCATGATGTACCGCCTCTCCGATCGGCTGCGGCCCTTTGCGTCGGTGCCTTGCCTCGCGACGTGGCTCGCCGCGACCACCGTCGTCTTCTCGGGGTACGCCGTCTTCGGCCTCGAGACCGCGTTCTTCGTGTTCCTCCTGCTCGCCGGCACGTGGGCTTTCCTGCGTGAAACGGATGCGGGTTCGTCCGGACCGACAGAGCGTTTCCCCTGGTCGGGCGTGGTCTTTGGCCTCGCCGGGATCACGCGTCCCGAGGCGCCGGCCTTCGTCGGGCTGCTCATGCTCGTGCTCCTCTTCGGGCGCGACGCGTTCGGCGAGAAGGGCGGCCTCGCGCGTATCTTCCTCGCGCCGAGCGGCTTCTTCGGCAAGCAGAACCTCCTGCGCGGCGCGGCGTTCGTCGTGCCCGTCGCGGGGCATGTCGCCTTCCGTCGCGCCTACTACGGCACCTACGTTCCGAACACCTTCTCTGCCAAGACGGGCAACTGGTCAGGCCAGATCGACGCGGGCGCCGACTACGTCCGGAACTACGTGAACCACGCGGGCCCGGCGCTTTACCTCGCGCTCTTCGCGGTCGCGATCGGGATCGCCCGGCGTCGCCGCGATCTGCTCGCCGTCTCCACGATCGCGGCCTTCGTCCTCGCGTACGTCATCTCCGTCGGCGGCGACTGGATGCCGTTCTTCCGTTTCATGGCTCCCTTCGAGCCGTTCTGTTTCTTGCTCGTCTGCGTCGCTGTGCGCACGGTCGTCGATCGCCGAAGCCGCGCGGCGAACCTCGCGATCGCGGCCTTCCTGACGATCGCGTTCTCCGTGCGTATCGGGAACATGCAAAGCGCGCAGCGGCAGATCGTGGAGAAGGAAGAACGCTTCTGGAAGATGGCCGCTGGCGGTACGGCGCGCTGGTTCCAGGAAAACGGCGCGCCCGGCGAGATCGCGATCGGCGACATCGGCTACGTCGGTTACGCGACGGACTACCCCATCCTCGATCTGCTCGGGCTCGTCGATCCCGTCATCAGCAAGCTCGAGGGCGGCTACACGCGCAAGCTCGGCCCCGGCTTCCTCGATCGGTTCTTCGACAAGAAACCAACCTACTTCCTGCTCATCTCGTCGAGCGTCGACTGCAAGCACCCGTCGGTGCCGGGATCGCAGGTCATCTTCCGCGATCGGCGCTTTTTGCCGGCGTACGACATCGCGGGGAAGGTGCCGCTCGACGGCGGCTTCGCGTGGTGCATCTACCGTCGCAAGGACGTGGGCACACGAGCGCCCTGAGCTACGCCGTACGAGCGTCCAGGCCATACCTGACACGCACCTCCGGACATCGTGACCCTCGAACGAGGGGGATCCTGAATTGATCCCGGCGGGTGGCGTGAGCGATCCTCTTCGCTAGAGTTCCTCTACCGAGAGCGTGGAGGGAACGCGTCGAATAACGCGGGAACCTCCGGGGAGGAAAAGCTTGGGAGCGAGCGCTTCAGTGCATGCGAGGGGATCGATGCTCCGCGCGCACCGGGCGGCCGGGCAACATACGGGGCGTGTCTTGCTCGTCGAGGACGAGCCGGATCAGGCAGCGATTCTGGAAGCCGTTCTGCGGCACGAGGGCCTGGACGTCCTCGTCGCATCGAGCGGTGAGCAGGCGCTCGAGATCCAGAACAGGACACCTGCGGACGTGCTCGTCACCGATCTGAATCTCCCCGGGATGACCGGCATGGAGCTCATGCGGCGCCTCGCTCCTCCCACGGGGGACGATGCGAACAAGGCGGCCACGCCTGCGGTCGTGGTCGTGACGGGCTCGGGCTCGGTGTCGAGCGCGGTCGACGCGCTCAAGCTGGGCGCGGCCGACTACCTGCAAAAGCCACTCGACCCGGCGCGACTCGTGTCGCTCGTGCGAGAGCTGCTTGCGTCGGACAACGTGCGCGAGGCCGAGGGCGAGGACGACGACGCGACGTCCGGGCCGCTCGTGTTCGAGGGCATGGTGGGCGGATCGCGCGGTATGCGCGATGTCTTCGCTCGGATCGACCGGGTCGCCGCGACGATGGCCCCGGTCCTCATCGTGGGCGAGAGCGGCACGGGCAAGGAGCTCGTCGCGCGAGCGATCCACAACCGCAGCCCGCGGAAAAACGGACCGTTCATCCCCGTGCACACGGGCGCCATCCCGCGCGAGCTCATCGGCAGCGAGCTCTTCGGTCATGAGAAGGGCTCCTTCACGGGCGCCTTCTCCTCGGCGGAAGGCAAGTTCGAGGCGGCGACCGGCGGCACGGTCTTCCTCGACGAGGTCGGCACGATGGACTCGGCCGTGCAGGTGAGCCTCCTGCGCGTGCTCGAGACGTACCGCTTCACGCGCGTCGGCGGCCGCAAGGAGATCGAGGCCGACGTTCGGATCGTCGCCGCGACGAACAAGGACCTCCTGGATCTCGTGGACGACAACGTCTTCCGCGAGGATCTCTACTACCGCCTCAACGTCTTCACGATCACGCTGCCGCCGCTGCGCGAGCGCGTGGAGGACATCCTGCCGATCGCCGAGCGCTTCCTCGTGAAGTTCGCGAAGCGTTACGGCACGCCCGCGCGTCGCTTCTCGGACGGCGCGGTGCAAAGGCTCTACGGCCACGATTGGCCGGGCAACGTGCGCGAGCTGCGCAACGTCGTCGAGCAGACCGCGCTCTTCGCCGCGGGCGAGATCGTGACCGCGGAGGAGGTCCAGATCGGCCAGGGCCGCATCGAGCGGCGCACGGGCCGGCGTGCCCACGTCGAGGCGCACGTCGCGCCGGTCCCGCATCCGGAGCCGGAGCACCACACGTTGCCGTCGGCGACCGGGACCGCTCCGCCTCCTGCGATCGTCGAGACCGAAGGGCGCGATCCTCCGCCTTCGCTCGTGGATCCCCTGCCGGCCTCTGCGTCCGCGGCGTTCGCGCAGCCGCCGCTCCGCGTGACGCAGCCGCCTCCCACGCACGATCTCGAGGGTCGTGAAGCTGGCGCCGATCGCGGCGAGCACCCGCTGGTCCTGCGTTTGCCCGTGGGTACGCGGCTCGCCGACGCGGAGCGCAAGCTGATTTTGCTGACGCTCGAGGCGGTGCGAGGCAACAAGCAAAGGGCGGCCCGTGTGCTGGGCATCAGCCGGCGTGGCCTCTATTCGAAGCTCCAGGCGTACGGCGAGCACGTGGGCACCCACGAGGCGCCCGAGACGGCGGAGGCCGAGAGCCCGCACGACGCCGCAGAAGAAGCGGCTGCTCCCGCCTCGGAGGAGGCTCCGAGCGTGCCGAGCGCCTCTCCCGAGTCCCTCGAAGCGAGCCGCTGTCTCTCCTGATCCGGTCCGGCGGGGGCTCCCTGCGGCCGGGTTCGGCCCCCCGCTTTCCTGTGCCCGCGCCCTCACGCGAGCCGCTTTGGACACCCCTGCAAGCGCTTTCTTGGATGGGTCGCAAGAAGTTGCACCAGGCGACGAATTTTTGTCAATTTCGAGTCTTCCTCGGGGCTGATACGTCAGGAAAGGTCCGAAACGACAGGGCTCCCTGGTAGAGTCTTCTGCCGAAGACCGAGCCGGGCAAACAGTCGACCCTCCGAACCAGACGCGACATGAAGATCACCTGCCAATCGTGCCAGTCGAAGTACACGGTTTCGGACGAGAAGGTCCAAGGGAAGACCGTCAAGATCAAGTGCCGCAAGTGCGGCGCGACGATCCTCGTCAACAGCAGCGGGGCGACCACGACGAACGCCGCTGACGCCTCGGCCGCAGGTGCCGAAGAGGCCTCGGCGACGGACGGCGGGTCGTTCCAAGTCAACGTCGGCGAGGGCGACCAGCGAACGATGTCGCTGCAAGAAGTCGTCCAGGCCTACAACAGCTCGGTCATCACCGCAGACACGTACGTCTGGGCCGATGGCATGGGCGACTGGCAGCCCCTCGGGCAGGTGCAGGCGATCGTGGACGCGCTCAACGCGGCCGCGTCTGGCGCGAGCGCGCCGGAGCCTGCTCCCGAGCCCGCGCGAGCCGCCGTCAAGAAGGACGCCGGGCGCGGCGCGCGTGACCTCTTCGGCTCCGACGGTGCCTCGGCCGAGGTGGCGACGAGCGCGTCGAGCTTCGGCGGCCCCTCGCCTGCGCGATCCGCGCCCGCGCGTATCGGCGCCGGCAAGGAAGAGCAGTCGGCGCTTTTCTCCCTGAGCGCCCTGACGAACCGCGCAGGCACGTCGGGATCGTCGTCTGCGGCGAGCAGCCTCGGTGGCCTCGGCGCGCTGGCGTCGACGCCCTCGAAGCCCTCGAACACGGACGACTCGGGCCTCATCGATCTGAAGGCGCTCGCCGCAGGCGCTTCGGCCGCTCCTTCCACGGCCGCCGCGAGCTTGCTCGGCGACACCGGCGGGCTCTTCGAACTCGGAGCGCCGCCCGTCACGGCGCCCGCCGCGCCCGCCACCCCGACGTTCGAGGAGACCAAACCTCAGAAGAACCGCACGCCGCTGTTCATCGGCGTCGGGGCGCTCGTCGCGGTGGGCGCGATCGTCGGCGCGTTCATGGTCATGAAGGGTGGCCCGCCGCCGGAGCCGACAGCGACGTCGGCCGCGCCCGCGAACACGCCGCCTCCGCTCGACACCGCGCCGCCGGCCCCGACGCCGTCGGTGGCCGAGACGGAAGCGCCCGCGGCCAGCGCGTCCGCGGTCGCCGCGAAGGGCACGACGAAGACCGGCGGCACGACGAAGGCCAGCGGCGGCACGACGACGAAGGCCGGCACGGCGCCCACGAGCGGCGGCGGCACGGCACCGGCGTCCACGGCGAAGACCTCGCCCAAGCCGAGCTCCTGCGGCTGCGCACCCGGCGATCTCATGTGCGCCATGCGTTGCTCCGCCAAGGGCAAGTGATCCCGACACGAGGGGGCTCCCCCCTCGTTCGTCCCTCC
>JANMGF010001413.1:0-5492 GCA_031374535.1 Polyangium sp. (in: bacteria) | reverse complement strand
CTCGCGCGCGCAGGTACACGGGGCGCGCTTGCCTGCGCACGCGTCCGCTCGGCCCGCGCGTGAGGACAAGCGCCGCGTTGGCCCCGCCAAACGCAGCCGAGAGCTTGAGCGCGGCATCAAACGAACGCGCCTCGGCACGATCGAGCAAGCAGACGGCGGCATCCGGGTCGATCTCCCCGACCCCTGCCGCGGCGGGCGCGATCCCGCGGGTGAGAGCGTCGGCCGCGGCGAGCGACTCGAGCACGCCGGCAGCGCCGAGGGTGTGGCCGATCTGGGCCTTGAAGGGGTGCACGAGGGGCGGGGGACACCGCTCGAAGAGGCGGCCTACCGCGCGGGATTCCATCGCGTCGTTGAAGGGCGTCGCGGTCGCGTGGGCGCTGACGAGGCCGATCGACGCGGGGGAAAGGCCACTGTCGGCGAGGGCTCTGGCGCCGGCCCGGGCGAGGCCGTCGCCGGTGCGGTCGGGCGCCGTGATGTGTACGGCGTCGGTGGAGGCTCCGAAGCCGGCGATGCGGAAGGCCACGGGGGCGCCGCGTGTGTTTTCTTCGCGGACGAGCGCGACGAGGCCCGCGCCTTCGCCGAGGCTCATGCCGTCGCGACCGAGGCGGAAAGGGCGGGGGCGCGAGGCCGTCGTGGCGCGGAGGGCCTCGAAGCCCGTGGCGACGAAGAGGCTGAGGGCGTCGTAGCCGCCCGCGATCACGAGGTCACACGCGCCCCGGTCGAGCCAGCGCAGGCCGAGGCCCATCGCCAGGGTGGACGCGGCGCACGCGGCGACGAGGTGCACGCGCCGGCCGATGGGCACGCTCTGTAGGCCCGAAGCGGCGAGCGCGTCGTCGAGCGGCGCGAAGTAGGTGGCGCGGCGGGCGATGGCGGCGCGTTTGTCCTCGGGGACGGGTTCGCCTCGGGCCCAGGCTTGCCGGGACACGAAAAACCGCGTCGCGCCGAGCATGCCGCCGCTCGACGTGCCGACGGCGATCCCGATGCGTTCGCCGCGCCAATCCGGGCGCGCCACCTCGAGGCCACGTACGATCTGCCCGATCGCACACGCGAGCAGCGCTGCCGCGTGATCCTCGAAGCGAGGCCCCTCCGCCAGCAGGAGCGACGCGGGCGCCCGTGCAGCAAAGGGCCGCGCGAGCCCGGCCTGCGCGAGCTCCTCGTCGTGCGCGAGGACCACCCGCGCGGCCTCGCCGATCTCGCCGGCATGGTACGCACGCGGCCCCACGCCGAGCGCCGAGACCGCACCGACCGCGATCACGCAAGCATCACTCACGACGCCCCTCCCTCCGCCGGCACGTCCTCCAAGGCCGCATCCGGATCGGCGAAAGCACGCGGGTTCGGCGCTCGCCCCGTCTCCTCGCCCTCGCACGTGACGGAGACCGTCAGACCCGTCGAGGCTTGACGATACCGCACCGACCCGCAGCCGATCCGATCGGCCTCCACGATCTCCTCGTCGATCCGGCGCGCGCCCGACCCTTGGCCCGACCACGTCGTTCGCCGCGCCCACACGCGGCCCGAGGGCGCAGCATGAAGCTCGATCACGGCCGCGCCGTCGCGCAACGTGAACCTGTCGCCCGAAGGCTCGGCCTCGTGCCAGAGCAGCGTGCCCGAGGCGGGCCGAAGGAGCCACCAGCGAAGGAAGTCCACGGGCAAACCACGTTTCGCCGCGCGGGGTGTCGTCGCATCCCCCCGCCGCAAAAGATCGATCGCCGGCACCGCGAAACGATACCGCTCTCCGCGCACCCAGAGGTCGAGCGCCGTGGTGCCGCCGGGCCCGAGCAGGATCATCCGGAGCGACTCGGGCGGCGCGATCGCCACGGCGCCACGCGCCTCCAGCGTGCGGCCCGTGGTCGGCTCACGGAGCGAAAGCGCGAGCCTCAGCGTCCGCGCCCCCTGCCCTCGCGCCGCCCCATCCAGCGCCGCGAGCTTCCGCCGTGCCTCCCGCCACGACGCGAGGGTCGGCGCCTCGGCCGATCGCGCCCCCGACGTGGCCGGCGCCGCACACGCAGTCGCGCCGAGGAGCGACACGACGAGCGCAAGGAGCCTCGCGCGGCGCATCACGCCGATCCGGGTTCGTCCGGGGATCGCGAGGCCATGAGCACCATCGCGTACCCTCGCTCGGGCGCGTGGCCCACGACGAGCACGGCGTCGAGCTCACCCCGCGCGATCGCGGCGAGGGCCGCGGCCATGGCAAACCCTCCCGCGCCCTCGTGCACCCCCGCGCGTGGAGCGACGGCGCGATGCGGAACACGAGCCCAGGCTTCGGGCAACGACACCCCAGAAGGCAGCTCCTCCTGCCCCGTGATCACGGCCGCGCGCCCGCTCCAATGCTTGGGGGCTTCGCTCCGACGAGCGGAGCTTCGCCCCCAAACCCCCGGCGCTGGCACGCCGTCGAGCGCGCCTTCGCCCTCCCCGCGCCACGACGTCCACCAAAGCAGATCCGCGATCGGCTGGATCCCCCGTGCCCTCGCGTGCTGCTCGTCCTCGAGCACGATCGCGCTCGCCCCCTCGCTGCGGACCCCGCGCGTCTCGCCCGAGCAGATCGGCCCGAGGCACAGCTCGATCATGGGGCTCGCCTCCTCCACGCTGCCGGCCGCGATCACCTGACCCTCGCCCACCGTGATCAGATCCGCCGCCGTCACCACGGCGCACTCGGCCGTCACCCCGAGGTCGGCGACCGCGAACACCGGCCCGCGCATCCCGAGGTAGATCGACGCGTGCCCCACGGGGGACGAGGGCACGAGGTTCGGGAAATCGGCCGGGCTCGCGAACTTCACGCCCTTCTCGTAGATGCGGCGCATGAACGCGGTCGACCCGTCCACGCTGCCGAACGCCCCGCCGAGGATCGCGCCCACCTCGGTTCCTCGCGCGGGCTGCTCGATCGGATCGAGGCCCGCGTCCCGCAGCGCCCGCTGGATCGCCACCGTCGAGAGCCTGCCGGCCCGATCGAGCCTACGCGCGCGCCCCACGTCGAGGTGAAAGGCCGCCTGGAACGCGATGGGCCCTGGCGACGGCGCGGGGCCAGGCTCGAGGTACACATGGTTCTCCCGCGCGCCGAGCACCCCGAGCGGGCCGATCGTCGCCGCGGACACCACCACGACCTTGCGTCGCTGCACCGCACGCGGCTCCGGAAACGCTCCCGCCGCGCCAAACACGAGCGACGTGTCCGTTCCTCCGAACCCGAACGAATTCGACATCACCGCCCGCACGGGCGCCTTCGCCCGGCGCGTCACGTGCGCGAGCGGGCACGCGGGATCGACCTCTTCGAGCCCGATCGTCGGCGGGATCTCGCCCCGCGCGATCGTCATCACCGAGACGGCCGCCTCGATCGCGCCTGCCGCCCCGAGCGTGTGCCCGATCTGTCCCTTCACCGACGAGACCAGGACCCGCTCGGCCAAAGGCCCGAAACAAGCGCCGATCGCCGCGGCCTCCATCGAGTCGTTGAGCGGCGTCGCCGTTCCATGCGCGTTGATGTACCCGACGTCCGAGGCCAAAATCCCCGCCTTTCCCAGGGCATCCTGCATCACGCGCGCGGCCGTGCGCCCCTCGCGTTCGGGGTTCGTGATGTGGTGCGCCTCGGCGCCGACGGCCCAGCCCACGAGCTCCGCGATCGGCCGCGGCCCTGCCCGCGCGCGACACGCCTCCTCGGATTCGAGCACCAGAAAGCCCGCCCCCTCGCCGAGGTTCAGGCCGACGCGGCGTTTGTCGAAGGGACGGCACGGGTCCGGATCCACCGCCGAAAGCGCACCAAACCCGGTGTACGTGAGCCGGCAGAGCCCATCCGCGCCCCCCGCGACGACGCACCGCGACAGGCCCGCGCGGATCCAGGCCGCCGCCAGCAAGATCGCGTTCGCCCCGCTGGAGCACGCGCTGCACACGCTTCGCACCCTTTGAAAGGGCCCCACCGCGGCGCGCACGTGATCGGCCGTCGACGAGAGGGGATGCGTGAGCATCGCGCGGAGCGGCTTGATCGCCGCGGGATCCCGCGAGAGCTCGGCGAGCAAATCTTCGGTCTCGTACATTCCCGCCGTCGTGCCGCCCACGATCAGATCGATCGAACTCGTCTCCGGCGACACACCGGCCTGCAGGAGCGCCTCACGCACCGCGAGCACGCTCATGGCGTCGGTGCGCGACCACGCCTCCGCGTCCCCCTCGGGCGCGACCTCGGCGGCCGAAAGACCGGAGACCTCCGCGGCCATCCGCGAGCGGCTCTCGGGCAAGTTGAAAAGCGTGAGCTCACCGAAGGCGCGATCGCCTGCGAGCAGCCTGTCCATCGTGACGTCGGCCCCGCGCCCGAGGGGCGAGACGACGCCAATGCCGGTCACCCAGATGCGCATGCGCCCCTCGGCCTCGTCACGCTGACTCGCCCGGCGCGTTTCCCGGGCGTGTGCGGACGAAGAAACGCCCTCGTCAGGCTGCGGCCTTGGCCCGCACGATGTGGTCGGCGAGCGCGTTGACCGAAGCAAAGATGCTACGCGCTTCGTCCCCCTCGGGGACACGCACGCCGAACCTCTCCTCCACGGACATGGCGAGCTGCAGCGCGTCCAGGGAGTCGAGCCCGAGCCCTTCGCCGAAGAGCGGCGCCGCGTCGTCGATGTCCGCCGGCGCCTTCCCCTCGAGGTTGAGCTCGATGACCATGAGTTCCTTGAGTTTCTGCCGAACGTCCGCAGGATCCATGGGTTTCAACGCGTCCAGGTAGCACGAAACCGTGCCCCGTCGAAAGGAGGATCGCGCCGCCGATCCCGTGGAACCAGCGCCCGCGACGAGGGAGGAGGCGCGGGCATCAAGCGCGAGCCCACGCAACGAAGATCATCGATCGAGCTTCGCCTCCGGGGAAGTGGAGCGCGCCGTGGCTCATGGCAAGGAACCCGGCCGCGGGCGTGGTAGAACTCCCTGCATGTCGACCAAGGACATCCAGAGCTTCGAGGAATTCTGGCCGTTTTACGTGGGCGAACACGCCCGCAAGGCCACGCGCCTGCTCCACTTCGCCGGGACCACCGTGGCGGGCGCGACGGCCCTCGCGGCCCTCGTGCTTCGCCGCCCCTCGCTCGTCCCCATCGCGCTCGTGGCCGGCTACGGCCCCGCGTGGTTCTCGCACTTCTTCATCGAGAAGAACCGCCCCGCGAGCTTCAAGTACCCGCTCTGGTCCTTGGCGGCCGACTGGGTCATGTGGAGCAAAATCATCCAGGGCACGATGGACGCGGAGGTCGAGCGCGTGATGTCGAGGACCGGCGTCGATCGTGAGGGCGTCGAGGACGTAGAAACCACGGCCTATACGCACCATCAGGCGGGGCCAAACGGCGTGAACTAGGGCAGCAATCGGTTTGCAACCGCTCGATATTCCAGGCTGAGGGCCCCGCGGGGGCTGCTGAGCATGGGTCTCGTCTCGAAGGCGCTTCGCTGGGGCTTTGCCCCAGGCCCCACCGGGGCTGTCCGCCCCTGGACCTGGACCAGCGCAAGCGCTGGACTCGTGGTCGATGAACTGCGCGATGCGC
>JANMGF010001391.1:0-3110 GCA_031374535.1 Polyangium sp. (in: bacteria) | reverse complement strand
ACCGGGCCATGACGGCGGCGAGTTTGTCCGGACCGAAGCGTGCGGCTCTTGTGAGCTTTCGACGCGCTGCTTCGGTTTGCGGCGCAGTTATGCCGAGCTCCATGGAACGGGGGAGACGCGGCCGATTTTGCGGGGATCCTCCCTCGACTGAGCCCGGCCCTGCTTCCCCCTTCCCCCCTCCGTCGTGGGGCGGTATGAAGCGTCCCGTGTCGGGGGTACGGAGCAAAAGGGTGCCGGGCGAGCGAGACAAGGCCACGACCGTTCTGTCCATGGTCGGCCTCCCCGCGCGGGGAAAAACGTACATCGGGCGCCGGGTCGCGCGTTACCTGACCTGGCTCGGCCATCCGACCCGCGTGTTCAACGTGGGCAGCTACCGTCGCCGGCAGATCGGCGCGAGCCAGCCAGCCGATTTCTTCGCGCCGACGAACAAGCAAGGCCGGCAGGTCCTGCAGGACCTCGCGATGACGGCGCTCGACGACATGCTCGAGTGGCTCCGCGAAGGCGGCGAGGTCGGCATCTTCGACGCGACGAACAGCACGAAAGACCGAAGGCGCCTCGTCGAGGACCGTTGCCGCAAGGCGGGCCTGCCGGTCGTCTTCATCGAGTCGTTCTGCAACGACCCGTCCGTGATCGAGGCCAACGTCCGCGATACGAAGCTCAAATCGCCCGATTACGTGGACATGGACCCGGACGCGGCGGCGCAGGATTTCTTGCGGCGCATCGCCCATTACGAGAGCATGTACGAGACGCTCGATGATCCGAACCAGAGCTACATCAAGATCATCGACGTAGGCCGCCAGGTCATCCTCAATCGGATCCACGGGTATCTGCCCGCGCGCCTCGCGCCCCTGCTCATCGACCTGCACGTCTCGCCGCGCCCGATCTGGCTCACGCGGCACGGGCAAAGCGTCTACAACCAGCACGGCCGCATCGGCGGCGATCCGGAGCTCTCGCCGGCAGGCGAGGAATACGCGAAGCACCTGGCAGAGTTCGTCCGGAAAAACGCGCCGCGGGATCAGGAGATCGACGTGTGGACGAGCACGCTGCGGCGGACGATCAGCACGGCGACGAAGGTCACGCGTTCGCCGCGGACCTGGCGTGGTCTCGACGAGATCGACGCGGGCGTGTGCGACGGAATGACGTACGATCAGGTGCGGATCGAGATGCCGGACGTGTGGACGGCGCGAAACGCCGACAAATTCCGTTATCGATATCCACGCGGCGAGTCGTACGAGGACGTGATCCAGAGGCTCGACCCGGTGATCATCCAGCTCGAGCGCCAGCGCTCGCCGATCCTGGTGATCGCGCACCAGGCGGTCTTGCGAGCGATCTACGCGTACCTGATGGACCGGCCCCCGAGCGAGTGCCCGTCGATCAGCGTCCCGCTCCACACGGTGATTCAATTGACGCCGACGGCGTACGGCTGCGAGGAGAAGCGATTCGCGTTGCCGCCGAACGTGGAGGATCAGGGGGCGGGGGGGTAGGTTTTACCGGCGAGACCCTTCGCGGACGAACGTGTCCGGCACGGCCACGTCGATCAGCTCGGGAGGGCCCAGGATCGGGGGCGCGAGCAGAATGGCGGGCACCACGATACGCGCGCCGATGTGTGGGTTCGGCATCGAGACGCGGAGGATCGGGGCGAGGTAGGGACCGTCGAGGTGAAGCTCGTATGTGCCCTCGCCGAGGCCCTCGAAAGACACGAGCGCGCCTTCTTCCCAGCGTTTCGACGGCGCGTCCGTGCCGAGCACGATAAACGTCGGTTTGGACGGTACGAGGTGGGGATCGAGATCGGGCGCGAAGGCGCCGGCGAGGTCCACGACGAGGGTTCCCGCGGGCAAGGACGCGTCCGAGAGCGTGACGCCGGGGTTCGCGAAGAGGCGGCGCTGATCGTGGGCGAGGGATTCGATGTGGTCGAGCGCGACGGCTCGTGGGGACGATAAAAAGGGCCGGCGCGAGGGCGAGGAGGATCGCGAAGATCACGGTCGGTCGCGCGCGGGAGAGCGCCCCTCGGAGCGCGCCCCGGGGCAACGCGACGAGCGTCGTGAGGACGAGGGGCAAGGCGAAGAGCGCGCCCAGCGCCGCGAGCGTGCGGCTCGAAGACTGGATCTCCTTCGCCACGGCCGCGAGAACGTTTATCCTCGTATCTGGCGTCGAGATCCAGAGGACCTGGCCCATCGCAGGGGCGAGCGCGGCGAGGAGCACGCCGCCGATCCCGGCGCAGGCGGCCGCGAGGAGGCGCGCGGCGGCGCGATCGTCGCCCTGTCTCGTCCTCGACGCGCCGAGCACGACGGCGACGAGCCCCATGCCCGCGGGGAGCGCGGCGATCCAGCTGCCAAAGGCGTTCCTGCCGAGATCGGGCCTGCCCAGGCTCGCGAGATACGCCGCGCCCGGGAGCGTGATCGCCGCGACGACGAGCGCGGCGAAGGGGCGTTTGTCCGTTGTGAAGCTTTCCGTCGCGCGGGGGGGTTGGGGGGCAGAGCGCAGATCTTGCTGCGCGAGCCCCCCATCGTAAAAAGGCCGGAGCGCGAGGGCGGCGGCGCCGAGCGAGATCGCCGAGACGAAAAGGCTCGCGTCGAAGAGGGCAGCGCGGCTCATCAACGCGAAGGCCGCGGCGCGGGCGCGATCGCCGAACGCAAGATCGGGCGCGGGGGCCAGCGGATCCGGCAGAAAGGCGATCGTGGTGGCGAGGGTGACGGCCGCGGCGAATGCGGGGGGCAGGCAAACGAGCGAACCGGAGACGCGGCGACGTGCCACGAAACGGGCGAGCGCGGCCGTCATCGCGAGCGTGAGACCGAGTCCGAAACCCATGGCGAGCGCGCCGCGTGGCTCGGTCGGGTGCAGGTTGAAAAAGGCGATCCGCACGAGCCCGGCTTCGGACTCGGCGAGCAGGACGAGCGCGACGGCGATGGGCACGACGAGCGTGATCGTCGCGATCGCGAGGGTTTGCCGCGTGCGTCGCGACGCCGGCCGGGCTCGACCTTGGGGCCTCCCCTCGGCGTCCTTGTCTGCCACGTCGCGGAGCCTATCCGGACCGGGGGGCATGCCGCGAGGGAAAAACCGTGACAACGCGCCGCGGCCATCGATACGCTCCCGGCATGCGCGTGGCGGGC
>JANMGF010001311.1:0-6564 GCA_031374535.1 Polyangium sp. (in: bacteria) | reverse complement strand
TCATCACTTCGTAATCGTTGAACCCGTCGAAGAGCCGCGCGCCCGTGACCGCCTCCCAGAGCACGACGCCGGCCGCGTACACGTCCGATTGCCGGGAGGCCCTTCCGTCGAGCTGCTCGGGGGCCATGTACGACGGTTTCCCTTTGATCTGGCCCTCCCGGGTGTGCTGCGTGCGCTGGGTCGCCTTGGCCACGCCGAAATCGAGCAATCGCGCGAGCCCGTCGGCTCCGACGAACACGTTTTGCGGCGAGACGTCGCGGTGCACCATTTCGAGCTGGTTGCCCGACGCGTCCCGCGCCTCGTGCGCCGCGTGCAGCCCGTGGAGCGCCTGCGCCACCACGGCCGCGGCGACGGGCACGGAGGGCGGTTTTCCTTCGATCTTGTGGGTCCGGAGCAGCCCCGCGAGCGACTCGCCGCGCACGTACTCCATCACGAGCAGGAGCTCCTCCTCGCGCTGCACCACGTCGAGGACGGGCACGACGTTGGGGTGCTGGATCCGCGAGGCGAGCCGGGCCTCGTCGACGAACGCATGGGCCATCGCCGCGTCGTGCACGAGCTGGGGATGCATTCGCTTGATCGCGACGATCCGGCCAAACCCCACGGCCCCCTGCAGGCGACCGAAATGCACCGAGCCCATCCCACCTTTGGCGATGACCTCGAAGATTTCGTACCTGTCGACGACCAGGCGGGGGTGCACGTTGAACCGTCTGGATCGTACGCTTCACGAGGCCCGTTGCCAAGGACGTCTTCGGGTTGGCCCCACCCTCGACGTATCTCTCCCGGCCGTGATACATCGCGACAGCCCTACATGACGCAGCCCCCCGCGTACCCGCCCGGCGCCATTCCTCTCGCTTGCCTCCGTGGGGAACCGGCGCCGCCCGACCTCGCGAAAGACCTCGTCACCGCGGCCATCCTGCCTGCTTCGGCCAGGGCGAGGCTCTGGGACGCGCTCGGCCCGAGCTTGCCGGAGCCCGTCCCCGCGGAGGCCGAGGGGCTCCTCGACGCGTTTTGCGAAACCCACGGCGCCGCGCCCGCGCTCCTCGCGCCCGTGATCAAAGCGTGCCGGTTCCTGGTGCGCGAGGCCAGCGTGCGGGATCTCCCTCGCGCGGATCTCGCCGAGGATCTCGCGTTGCTCGGCGCCCCCGACGAGCTTCAAAGGGTCCTCGTCGCCGGATACGACAGCGCCAAGCAGATGATCCGCGCCGCCATTCTCCGCCAAACCTTGATCGAGCACGGCCGGCTGCTCGTGGGCGCGAGCTATCGCCTCGACACGATCGAGGCGTCCGAGAGCGGGACGCGATTGAACACGCCGGTCGTGATGCTCACGCTGCGGTATCTCGAGGGCGAGGGCGATGGGCGCTTCACCGTCCAGGTCTTGCCCGAGACGCTCCGCCAGATCCGCGCCCTCTGCGATCAGATCCTCGGCTGAGCGGCCGCGGCCACGCGACGCGCGACGTCGAGCGATTCTTCCACGGCCCTCACGTCGGGCGAGACGCCCTCGTCCTCGAGCGACGCGCCGCCCGGGAGCAGGCAACGCGCCACCGTCGCGTAATGCAGCCCCGAGCCATCCGCCGCCCATACCGCCGCCTGCGCGCTCGCCTTGCCGTACGTCCGTTCGCCCACGACGACGGCGCGGCCGTTTGCCTGCAATGCGCCCGCGAAGAGCTCCGCGGCCGAGGCCGTTTGCCCATCGACCAGCACCACGAGCGGCATTCGATGCGGGCCTCGCCTCCGCGCGTGGTGGACGATCGCGTCGCCGTCCCCGTCCACGATGGTGGCAATCTCCTGTCCTTGGTCGAGAAACTCTTCCGCGAGGCGTTTGGCCGCGTCGAGCTCGCCGCCCGGGCAGCCACGCAGATCGATCACCAGAGACCGCATCCCCGCCTCCTTCAGCCTGCGAATCGCGTCAAAGACGCGGGTCGGTAGATTCGCGGTGAACAAATGCACGACGAGGTGCCCGACCTCGCCTTCCAGCAGCGTCGCGGAAGGCGCCTTGGCCTCGTGCACCGACGCGGACAGCGCCTCCGTCTCTTCACCCGAGAGGGCGCCCGCCGCGCGACCCTGCTGGGTGTACAACACCTTCACCTGGTTCGGGACGAGGTGCGCGCCGAGGGGCGCATTCATTCCGTTGCCCGCGGCCGGACAGAGCAGGTTGATCCCCGGCAAATTGTTGACGAATACCATCGGACAGCCCATCAAAAAGGAGCTGTACTGCTTGATCATCGGGTGCATCGTGCCCCCCTCGTCGCCGGAGGTGATCATGACCCGCGAGCCCAGGTTCAACGCCGGCAGCGAGTGGATGAACACCGACGGCGAGAACTTCATGGCCATATCGTGCTTGCCCATGTTCACGTACGGCACGGGAACGCCGAACGGCGGCGTGGCGCAGATGTCCGGGGCGCAGATGTTCATTCCTTTACCGCGGTGCGAGGCAGGAAGCATTGCATCACCCCAGGTAAATGGCTTTGCCGTTGATGGTCATCTTTTCCTCGGTGAGGATCGTCGCGCTCTTCGCCTGCTCGTGCGAGGCGCCGTCCACCACCGTGTGCCGCGCGGCCGCGTGCACGCTGAGCAATTCGGTCACCCGCTGGCGGACCGTCGCAAACGTTTGCACCATCGCGTCGGCCATCAAACGCAGCTTACCGCTTTGAAGGGTGATCTCCGGCGAGCGGACCTCCACGCCCTTGTCGGCGCCAATCCGCAGCGCGCCGCCCATGGCCCGTAGCTCCACGTCACCCTGGAATGCGAGCGAGGTCGTGCCGCGGCCATGCAAAACGCCGATCACGTAAAACCCTTTTTCGGTGCCGATGACCAGGAGCACATCCTCGAGGGCGGGCTCGTATGGGCTCGCGAGCGCGAGGCGCGCCTTGACCGTCTTGCCTCCGTCGAGGCGCACTTCCACCTCGTCCGGGTGCACGGCGATGGCGACGGCGGGGCCGAGGTGGAGCTCTCCTGCGGCGGTGGCACCTCGATCGATCGGAAACGGGACGACATTCGACATGGCCTCTCCTATCGATAACGATCGGGTCGCTCCGGTGGGCACCACGTCTCGGCCCGGCGCCGGTCGGGGTCGGTCCACCGGGCGCGGTGGGTGCTGGCGCTCGACCATACCACACCCTTGTCACGGACGACGTGGAGGTTGGCGAACGAGAAATCGGCATGCGTGATCTCCGCGGCCTCGATGTCTGCATGCGAGAGATCGGCGTACGTGAGCCGGGCCCGCGTGAAGATCGCGCCTCGCGCCCGCATCCCCACGAGATGACTCTCGCGCAGGTCGGCCCCCGCCAGCATGGCGTGATCGAGGGTCGCGCCCGCGAAGATCGTGCCCCTGAGCAGCGCGCCCCCGAGCTTCGCCCCAGAGAGCGTGCTCTCGCCGAAATAGGCGCCCTTCGCCACCACCCCGGTGAGATCCGCGGCCGTCAGGTTCGCGCCCTGGATCGTGGCCCCCTGGAGCGTGGCGCCGCGCAGGTTCGTCCCTCGCAGGTTCGCCTCCGTGAGATCGGCGCGGGACAGATCGCACCCCGAGAGATCCATGCCTGCCAGGTTCGCGCTCCGGAACGAACAGCTATCGAGCGACAGCCCGGCGAGGCGGTAGGGGCGCAGGTCCATTTCACGAAAATCGATGTCGTGCAGGGTGACGCCCTCCAGCACGACACCGTGGAGCCTCGCGTTGCTCACGCTCGTCGAGCACAAAAAGGCCCCGGTGAAATTCGCCTCCTCCAGGTCCGCGCCGTCGAGTTGCGTCATCGAGAGCTCCGCGCCCGAGAAATCGGCGCGCGCGAGATCCGCCTCGTGGAGGAGGCAGAGCTCCAGGTTCTGGCCGCGCAGGTCCACTCCGCGGAGCCTGGACTTCATGAAGAGCGCCCGGCGCAGGGTGGCTCCCTCGAAATGGGCGCCCGTGAGATCGCAGTCGGAGAGGTCCGTTCCCTCCAGCGTGGCATGACGGAAATTGGCGCCCCGCAGATCGACCCCCGAGAGCGAGGCGGAGGAGAGATCGCGCCCTTCGAAATCGGCGTGCCGGCGCGGGGCCCCCGCACGCGGGCCGTCTTCCTCCTCCGGATCCGTGAAGAGCGCATCGGTGAAGACGCAACGCGAGAGCCCCGCGGGCAGCTTCGCGCCGCGCAGATCCGCGAATGCGAAGAGCGCCGTATCGATCGCCGCGCCGCGCAGGTCCGCGTCCACGAGCTTCGCGCCCGCGAGGCTCGACCGCTCGATTTTCGCGTCGCGCAGGTTTGCCCCCGAAAGGTCGGCCGCGGCGAACACTGCGCGCGACAGCGTCGCCCCCGAGAGATCCGCCCCCCGGAGGTTCACCCCTTCGAGTGTCGCGCCCGAGAGGTCGGCGCGGCGCAGGTTTGCCCCCGCGAGGTCGGAGCCGAACAGCCTGGCCCCTTTCAGGTTTGCCCCCGCGAGGCGCACGCCGGTGGCGCTCACCCGCTGCAGGACGGCCCCCTCGAGGTTGGCGCCGTCGAGATCCGCATGCTCGAGATCGCACCGCACCACCTCGGCCCCGCGGAGATCGGCCCGGCGCAGGCGCGCCTCGGTCAGCGAGAGATGCCCGAGCTTCGCGCCTTCGAGACGCGCACCCGAGAGGTCACGCCGCCGCAGATCGAGCCCGCTGACCGCCTGCCCCTCGAAGGATCTCCCGGCGGCGATCATCATGGCGAATTCGTCGGCGTTCATGGTGAATCCATCCTTGCGCGCACGAGGAATGCCTCGGTGAAATCGGCGCCCTCGAGGGCGGCGCCGAGGAGCCGCGCGTCGTAGAGGCTCGCGCCGAGGAAAAGCGCCCCTTCGAGCCGGGCCTTGCCGAGGTCTGCCTGCATCAGGTTGGCGAACGAGAAATTCGTCCGCGTGAGGTTTGTCCGGTAAAACCTACTCTCCTTGACATTGGCTCCATGAAACGAGGCCTCGGTCGCCGTGGCCTCGGTGAACATGGCGGACGTCAGCGTGGAGAAGCCGAAGTCCGCCCTCTCGAGGGACGCGCCGGTGAAGTTCACCTGCTCGCCGCGGACGTCGACGAAGCTCGCCCCCGCGAGCCGCGCCTTCTCGAAGCTCGCCGCGTGGAGCGTCGCGCCTCGCAGCGAGACCCTCTCGCCGCTCGCCTCCGTGAAGTTGCAGCCGACGAGACGCGACGCGCCGAGCTGCGCCCCGTCGAGCCCCGCAGCCGAGAAGCTGGCGCAGTAGAGGTCCGCGCCCCGGAACGTGGCCCCCGGGAGGTCGGCCTCCTTGAAGACCGCGTATTCGCCCGTCGTCTCCTCGAACGAGGCCTGCCCGAGGCGCGTCCCCTCGAAATAGGCCTGCTCGAGCACGGCGCCGCGGAAGCTCGTCCCCTCGGCCGACGCATACGCGAAATTCGCGCGCGTCAGATCCGCGCCTGACAGATCCGCGTCGTTCAAGTTTGTCTTGAAAACCACCGCGTTCGTCAAGTTTGCCCCGGCGAGCTTCGCGCCCGCCAGGTTTGCCCGTGTCAGGATCGCGCCTGCGAGGTTTGCCCCCGTGAGGTCCATCCCCGCGAGGTCCCGCTCCGTGAGGTCCTGCTCGGCGAGGTTTTTCCCGGGCCCGGGCTCGTCCGTGGAGATAGGCTCCACGGGTGGCGTGTACGTCGGGTCGAGCTCTTTCCAGCGCGGAGCATGCGGGACCGCCTCGAGCTCGGCGATCTTTGCCTCGAGCGTCGAGCGATCTTTCTCGGCGAGAACCATCCTCGCCATGTCGCTGCGCAGGCGCGCGGCCTGTTCGAGGAGCTGCCGCATCTGTCGGCGCAAACCCGTGTTCGGCGCGGCGCCGGGCTTGTCGGTCAGGGGGACGGGGGGCGTGTCCGCCGACGCACGCTGGATTTGCTCCACCCGCTCGGCGAGCTCCGCGAGGGCGCGGGGATCGGCGGTGACGGGCTTCATGGCCTCGCGGATCTGGGCCTGCCCCTCGGCCGCGAAACGGGGACCGAACTTCTTGCGGATGAGCCGCGAGACCGGATCGAGCTCGGCCGCGTCGTCGCCCTCGACGCTGAGCTCCTCGCCGCGTTTCTCGCGCGAAAGACGCTCCGCCGCCTCGATGAGCTCGGGAGGTAGCTGGCCTTCGAGCCCCGCCGGATCACGCTCGAGGGCTTCGAGCATCTCGTACGGCTCCCGCTCGGGCAGCGCGGGCCCTGCGAGCGGCTCGGACCAGACGACCAGCGCCTTCACGTCGGCGAGGTCGTCCTCGCGCACCGGGAAAAGCGCGCGCCAGGTGAGCGTCACCGTCTCCTCGTCGGGGGTCGCGAGGAGGGTATCGAGGTTCAGGGTTGTCCCGAAAAACTGCCCTCGGACGTTCTTCATCAACGCGCGGATGCGCAGGCCGGGCAGCCGGCAACGCAAAAGCGGATGCTGCGGGTGCAGGTTCTGGAAGAAGAGCTCCTCGTCGCCCGTGAGGTATCCGGGGAGCCATTGGTCGGGCGGCGCCGCGTGGAAATAGCGGGGGTCGAGGTCGTCGGGGTAGAAGGGCGCTCTCCAGCCTGCTCCGTATTGCTTTCCGCGCCGCGAAACGCGCGCGGCCCAGGTGGAGGGGACGGGGCCGATGCCGGCGGGCTCG
>JANMGF010000272.1:0-1899 GCA_031374535.1 Polyangium sp. (in: bacteria) | reverse complement strand
CCGGGGTCGAGGGGGCGGACAGCCCCCCGCGGGGTCCGGGGCGGCGCCCCGGCGCGACGTACGAGCAAACTCCTGACGCGTTTTCTCGCAGCGCGCATCCCTCGCCAGATTTCGCGCTCCGCCTTTCCGGAGCGTTCGCTCCTCTGGAAGGACGGACGCTCCGCCTCCTCGCGCTCGTTGCCCTCCGCCATGGCCAGAGCCTCCGCCCAGAGGGAGGAACCGGCCTTCCGCCGGGATGCGTCCTCCGCCTCGGCGCAGGCGTCCTCCTTCTCGAAGGCCGACCGCTCCGCGTTTTCGGAACGGGCGTCCCTCCTGGCTTCCGGGCCCTGCACCTTCTCGCAGGACCTGTCCTTCTGGAGGGGCGCGCCCTGCGGATTGTCGCAGCGCGCGTTGTTCCCGATCCCCGCGCGTTCCGCCCGTGCGCGCTCGCTCTTACCGCGTCAAATGCCGTAGTAGCCGCGCGAGGGCGAGGATGGCCCCGGCGCCGATGAAGATTGCGGCCACGTACGAGAGCCGCAAGGGGCCGATGCCCACGCGCTCGCCCCCGAACCAGAGCCATCCGCCGATCTGATCCAGCACGCGGATGACCACGCCCGCTGCTGCCAGCGCGACGGGGCCGCCGAGCATGGTGCGGACGTCGGGCGCAGGCTCGTTCGAGACGCTCGGCAAAGGCTCGCGTGGGATCTGCGAGATCCTCGGCTTGGGCTGCGAGGGCGGCGTGTCGAGGCGCACGGCGGGCATCGACGAGTTCGACCGGCGGAGCGGCGCGGCGGGACCACTCGACCCCCAGTCCACGTCGATTGCGGAGGACGGGACGGCGGGCGGATCGGGGATACGCGAGATCCGGCTTCCTCCCTCGGACGGCCCGTCGGCGAGCATGGTCGAGGCGACGTCCATGTTGCCCACGGGAGCGACCGCGCGCATCGAGCCCGAGGGGCGGCGCGGCTCGTTTTGCCCTTCGAGGACGGGGGCGCGTATCATGCCGGATCGACGCTCGGCGGGCACGGAGACATGAGGGAGGTTGAGGGCTTGCTCGACCTCGTCCCAGAACGCGCCGGCCGTCGCGGGGCGCTCGCGGGGATCGACGGCGAGCGCGCGGCGGAAGACGGCCTCCAGCGCGTCAGGGACCTGGATCCCTTCATTTCGCGGCGTGGGCCTGTGTTTTTCGTCGAGCACGGTCCCCATGAGCGCGACCGCGTCGCCGTCGATGACGGGGCGACCGGCCATGGTCTCGAGGAACGTGAGCGCGAGGCCCCAGACGTCGGTCCAGGGACCCGTCGTCCCGAAGCGCTTGGGGGCCCATTGCTCGGGCGCGCCGTACCGGGGCGTGAAGGCGAGCGGAACGGACGCGTTTGACTGCGTCATTTCTCCGGCCATCACGGAGGCCGCGTCGCGGGCGCGCGCGATGCCGAAGTCGAGGATCTTCACGTACTCGGAGCCGTGGACCTCGGCGAGGAAGATGTTCGCGGGCTTGATGTCGCGGTGGACCACGCACACCGGGCCCGAGGGGCTTGGAAAGTTGTGGGCGATCGCGAGGGCACGGGCGACGGGCGTGAGAAGGCGCGCCGTTTCGAGGTACCCGAGTGGCGGGAGGTTGTCCCCGGCACGCTGCTCGATGAGCTCGGAGAGCGTGCGGCCGTCGAGCCACTCGAGCGCGATGAAAGGGACGATGAGGCCACTTTCCAGGGTGACGACGTCGTAATGCAGCGGCCGGACGACCTCCGGGATCGTGGCCGAGAGGCGGAAAAGCATCTCGGCTTCCTCGCGGAATCGTTCGAGGAAACCTGCGCGCAGATCCTCCGGGATCGTGGGGATCTTGAGGCATTTGAGCGCGACCGGGGCCCGGAACGCTCCGTGGAGCGCGCGGTACACGACACCAAAGCCCCCCTCGGCCACCGC
>JANMGF010001253.1:0-2787 GCA_031374535.1 Polyangium sp. (in: bacteria) | reverse complement strand
GGGCGAGGTCATGGCTCGTGCGGCAGCCGGCGACCGATTCGGTGTATCTCGCCTTCGGAAAGGATCGCCACCTGCTCCTCTCGGCCGACGAGACGGCGGCGCGCGTGCCTTTTGGTGTTTCGCTCTCGCGGATCGGACCGGGCGCGATTTACCTGGAGCAGGGGATCGGGTTTTTCCCGGCATTACCCCTCGAGGCGCGGCGCAAGGCGTTCGGGCCGAAGGAGGGCGAGCTCGTGGTCGTCACGCGTGGCGGCTCGTTCGTGTTCCGGATGGACGCCCTCGCGCCGGCCTGGTCCGCGTGGATCGCCGAGCCGCCGCCCATGGTGCGCGAGCCCGTCGGACAGGCGGCTTCCCTCCTCGCAGACCTCGACAAGCGTGTCGCCGCGGACGGGCAACGCGCCGCGGCCCGAAAATACAACCTGCCTTTCGACGTGCGGGACGGAGAGATGGATCCCGCGCAAATGCGCGAGCAAGCCATGCGCGCGCTCGCCTCGGGCAACCTGGCCCGCGCCGCGCAGCTCTACGAACGAATGGGTGATCTGCGCGCAGCGGCGAAGCTCTACGAGCGCGCGGCGCGAGGCGAAGGGATCGGGTAAAAAGCGCGCCGCCCCGACGAGGAGCCCTCCGCCCCGGTCATTCTCATCGAACCGGCGCCGTTCCCACGTGCTTGTGTTGTCTAACTGGTGTAGTATGCGTTACTTTCAATGGCGCAGCCGAAGGGCGCGAATCATGCGTCTTCGGCTGGGGAATGGACGGAGGACGCATGCGACGACGACGGATGGCTGGCATTTCGCTTGGCGTGGTGCTTCTTCTCGGTCTTGGGGCTTGTAGCAAGAACGAAGATACACGCGTCGAGGCTTCCGCGGGGCCGGCGGCCTCGGGGCCTGCGATGTGGTCGTCTTCCATCGGCGCCGATGGCAGGCAACACGGATGGATGATCGGCTCGTCCCAGACGGGCGAGCTCGTCCTCTGCGGCACCATGGAAGGGGCCGTGAAATTCGGCGCGGCGGGGACCTTGCAGGCCGCGACCGAGAGCGACATCTTCGTCGCCTGGCTCGGGCAGGACGGAAAGATCCTGCGGGCACGTCGGTTCGGCAACACGGGCCATCACGTGCCGATGGGAATGGTCGTCGACGCGCAGGGTGGCGTCGTGATCTCCGGGCTCGCCGGGGGCGACATCGATTTCGGCGGCGGGAACCTCCCGGACGCGGGCGGCGCGGATGCATTCGTGGCCTCGCTCGGTCCGAATGGTGAGTTCCGGTATGCGCATCGCGTCGGCGATGGCACGATGCAGAATGGCGGCGCGGTCGCGCTCGGCGCCGACGGCAGCGTGTTCTGGACCGGGTCGTTCGAGGGGGCGATCAACCTCGGTGGCCATGCATTGACGAGCGCCGGGAACGCCGACGTGTTCGTCGCGCAGATCGACAAGGCCGGCAAGGTGCTCTGGGCGAAGGCGCTCGGCGGCGCGGGGACCGAATCGGATGGATCCCTCGTCATCGATGCACAAGGGCAGGTGCTCGTCGCCGGTTATTACGAGGGCGCGCCGAACCTCGGCGCAGGGGCGCTGCCGGACACGGGCCCATCGGACGGCGAAATGGTCGTCGCCCTCGACAAGACGGGCAAGGTCGTCTGGTCGCGCGGCGCGGTGAACACGAAGGGGTTCTTCGGCTTCACGTTGCAGCCCGGCGAGGGGTCGATGTACCTCGTGGGCAGCGTGTCGGGCTCGATGGACGTCTTCGGCATGACCCTCGCCCCGCAGGGAGGGACCGGCGACGGGCTCGGGATCGTGCAGATCGACGGCACGGGCAAGGCCATCATGGCCCAGGTCTTCCCGGCGGAGCGGCTCGGTCAGGTTTATTCGACGCCGGCGAAGGGCGGCGGGCTCGTCCTGGCGGGGCATTTCCAGGGCGGAATGGACCTCGGCGGCGAGCGCATCACGAGCGAGGGCCAGGACGATCTCTTCGTGGCCTGGATGAATCCGCAGGGGCGGATCCTCCGGCGCGAGCGTTTCGGGGGCAAGGAGCGCGAGCGGATCGGGGACGTGACGATGTCGCAGGACGGTCACGTGGTCTTGACCGGCTCGTTCGACGGGACGATGAACCTCGGCGCAGGCGAGATAAAGAGCGCCGGCGGGCCCGACGCGTTCATCGCGCTCTTGCGGTGAAGACGAAGGGAGGGGCGCGTCGGGTTCGCTTGGGCAGGGCTGGCCCGACGCGCCTCGCTTCCTGGATTCGCGGGCGTTATCGCGTGGGCTTGAGGTGGAACGCGCCGCAGCCGGGGAAGGCGATCTTGCCGGCGAAGAGCGAGTTGTCGCTCGAGATCTCGCCTTCCATGCTCACCATCACGTAGTCCTCGGGCTGCACGATCCAGCGGCTCGGATCAAAACGCACGCGGCGCGACTCGGGATCGAAGGCGCCGCTGATGAGGTACGATCCGGCCGCGCCGGACGGGGCGTGACGGAAGTCGAAGACGGCGCGCACGACGCGACCGCGCACGTCGACGATGCGGAGCGCGAGGCCGGTGTTGCCCTGGATGCAGTCGTAGTCGCCGACCCAGGTGCGGGCGCGTTCGAACGGGTTCGGCCCGGGGAGCGCGTCGGGGACCCAGCCTTCGTCGCCCGCGACGATCTGGGGCGCGGGGGCGCCGTCGACCGGCTGCACGATGATGTAGATGGCCGTCGGCTCGGCGGGGACCTCGACGGCCTCCGCCGGATCCGGGGGCAGCGGCGTGGCGCCGCCGCACACATAGTGCGGACCGCCCCCGCAGCCGAGCGTGCTCAGGGCCCCG
>JANMGF010001229.1:0-1562 GCA_031374535.1 Polyangium sp. (in: bacteria) | reverse complement strand
CGACGCGGCACCACGACGGCCATCGCGGTCGTGGCCCGCGTTCCCTGATCGGCGCGTTCTCCCTCACGATGGTGGTCCGGAGACCCTCTGGCAAGAGCGCGCCGGGGGGTCTCTCGGGCGCCTCCTGCGCGTCGGGGATGTATCCCGCGGCAGGAGCGTGATAATCGACGCCAGAAGGCATGTCCGCGCAATGGGAGGCGTCATGAACTTCCTCGAGCCAGACACCGATCGCGTCGTTCGCATGAGCATCGACGCCTTCCTCGAGGGAAGGCTCCGGCCCGACGTGGCCGGAGACCGGGTCTTCGAGACGAAAAACAGCCGCTACCGCGTGCGTGACGGGAAACTCGTGGCCGCCACGTCGTCGCAGCTCGTGGGATCGGAGCTCGTCGGCTGGCTCCTCGAAGTTGAAGAGGCAGGGGCGGCGGGCGTCGTCATGCAGCGGTGGGCGCCCGGCGCGCGCGCGGTGCTTCTCGTGCGGCGCCTCGGTCGGCACATCGTGGTCACCTCCGCAACGCTCATGATGGAAGTCGATGGTGTGCTCGCGGAGGGCTCCGACACGCGCCCGCTCTTGCCCGGCAAGCGAAGCACCCCCGCCATGCTCGCGGTGACCCCGCCCTCCGCGGTCGTCCCCGTGATTCCCAAGGCGGCGGCGATGCCGCGGGGGTTCGAGATGGAAATCCCCTGCGAAGCGGCGGCGTCCGACGTGCCTCCTTCGGCCCCGAGGGCGCCCATCAACCCGTCGACCCCGCCCCCCGCGGGCCCCCCGTCCACGCCTGGCGTGCCAGGGAAGGCCCTCGCGACCCCCCGGCTCCCCCTGGACGAACCTCGGTAGGCTGACCCTACCTGCCCTCTCGAAGGGGGCAAGTGGTCAGCACAATTGACACAAGAGCCCCCCACCGGCAGACTTTTCCACGCATCCGAGCGTGCCTTTGGGGGCCGCCGCTCGCCGAGGATCCAAAACCCGATGGCCCAGGTTCCACATATGGGCGCGTCCCGACAAGACCAGCAGGCGGAGGGCGTCGATGACCCGAAGGGGGCCGCGCCGGATCCCCTCATCGGGATGACCATCGGCGGTCGCTTCAAGATCGTAGGGGTCATCGCCCGCGGCGGCATGGGCAAGGTCTACAAGGCGGAGCAGGCGCCGCTCGGCCGCACCTGCGCGCTGAAGGTGCTCTCCCCCAAGTACGAGGGAGATCGCGACCCCGAGTTCCACAAGCGCTTCTTCCTCGAAGCGTCGATCGCCGCGAAGCTCACGCACCCGAACACCGTCACCGTGTTCGACTACGGGCAGAGCGACGACATCTATTACATCGCGATGGAGTTCGTCGACGGCAAGACGCTCCATCGCGTGCTGCGCGAGGAGGGCCCGTTCGGCGAGGGACGCTCCTGCCACATCGCGCGGCAGATCTGCCGGTCTCTCCGCGAGGCGCACCAGCTCGGCGTCGTGCACCGCGATCTCAAGCCGGGCAACGTCCTGCTCGCGCAGCACGGCGACGAACGCGACAACGTCAAGGTGCTCGACTTCGGCCTCGTCAAGGACGTGACCGGCGAGGCCGAGGATC
>JANMGF010001217.1:0-1655 GCA_031374535.1 Polyangium sp. (in: bacteria) | reverse complement strand
CTCTCCGGCGGCGAGTGGCAAAAGCTCGCCCTCGCGCGGGCCTTCCTCCGCGAAGACGCCGACCTCCTCCTCTTCGACGAGCCCACCGCGGCCATCGACCCCGCCGCCGAGGCCGCCCTCTTCGCCCGGGTCCGGGCCGAGACCGAGGGGCGCATGGCGATCCTCGTCTCCCACCGCTTCTCCACGGTCCGCCTCGCCGACGAGATCCTCGTGGTGGATGGCGGGCGCATTACCGAGCGTGGGGACCACGAAACGCTCCTCGCGGCGAACGGTCGTTACGCGGCCCTCTTCCGGCTCCAGGCGGCCGGCTACCGATAAAAAAACGTTCGGCGACGTGTCCAATGCCGGGGACCGGGCGCGTAAGGCTCGATGTCGAGTGACTCGACCGAGCCCGCGCATCTTCGGGCTACGCAACCGACACGAACGAAAAAAGGAGGACCCATGTCCCTGCCGAGCGACGATGAAAACATGACCCCGCTCTTCGCCTATTTGCTCGTCGACGACGAGCAACCGATGCCGGCCGCGGAGGGTGGTGGCACGGCGCCGACCTACCACTGCCTCGATAGCGAGTGCACGAAGAAGTACCCGTCCGACAGCGACGACTGCTCCACGTACAAGCCGTACTGCGATTACGGCTTCTGATCCACCGCGGACCTTTCGTGCCGACGTGACCCCGCTCTCCACCCATTGAGGCTTTTCGCCATGGCGGCACCGACGGTCCTCCTGCTCTCCCACGCCCAAGAGCCCTTCGTCACCGAGCGCGTCGCCGAGGAGCTCCGTCTCCGCGGCGCGCGCCCTTTTCGCCTCGACACCGATCGGCTCTTCGACGACGGGCCCTTCGGTGTCTCCCTCTCCGCCATGGATCCCGGCTCTGTCTGGGTCCGCGGCGAGCGATTGCGACCGGACGTGATCTGGTTCTGGCGGGCCTGGCCACGCATCGAAGCGCCGTCCATGCCGGAGTCCCACCGCGCCGCCGTGAACCGCGAAGCCCAATCGCTCTTTTTCGGGGCCCTCTCGCTCCTCGAAGGCCGCTGGGTCGACCCCCTCGATCGCGCCCGCGCCGCGGAAAACAAGCTCCTCCAGCTCCAGCGCGCGCGGGACGTCGGCCTCCGGATCCCCGACACGCGATACACCTCGGACCCGGACGTGATCCGCGCGCTCTTCGAAACCCACGACGGGCGCATCGTGTGCAAGCTGCATTCGCCCCTCGAGTACGGGATGCAGGCGAAAACGTCTTTCCCGACGCGTCGCCTCCGCCGCGAGGACCTCGTGCACCTCGACGCACTCAGGCGGGGCCCGATGATCTTCCAGGAGGAGATCCCGAAAGCCCTCGAGCTCCGCGTCGCCTGGGCGGGCGGGGCCGCGTGGACCGGCGCCCTCGACGGGAAGGAGACCGGCGTAGATTGGCGCTTTTCGGCGGCGGGCGCCTGGAAACCCCACGTGCTCCCTGCCACGACGAAAACGAAGCTCGCCGCGCTCATGAAGCGCCTCGGTCTCCGCCAGGGTTGCCTCGATTTGATCGTCACCCCGGACGGCGAGACCGTCTTCCTCGAAGTGAACCCTACCGGCGAGTGGGGAATGCTCGAGGCCGAGCTGAACCTGCCGATTGCCGCTTCCCTCGCCGAAACCCTTCTCCGCGACGAAGACGAACCATG
>JANMGF010001212.1:0-6221 GCA_031374535.1 Polyangium sp. (in: bacteria) | reverse complement strand
GTCGACGTCGCGGTCGAGCTGCTTCAGGGTTTCCTTGGCCATCGTCGTGCTCCTCTTCCGGTCAAGCGCGGAGGCGCAGGTGCTCGTCGCCCACGAAAAGCGCGAGCGGATCGCCGTAGATGGCGCGTGTTGCGAGGTCGTAATGGAGGCGGACGGCGAGGGTCCCAGGCCCGAACGCCGCGGCCGCGTGGCGCAGGGCGTCCGTGCTCGGGAGCCTGCCGTCCTTCGGATTGCGCAGGACGAGCCGCATGCCCGCCTCGTCCTCCAGCATGAGCTCGCCCCCGATGTCGCCGAACCGCGTCGCCGCCACGAGAAAAACGGCGTCGAGCGGGTAGAGCGGATTCTTGATCTGCGCGCGTAACGCCCGCAGCACCGGTTCGAGGGGTTTGGCGTGGCGGTGCACGGCCTCGTAATCGGACGGGTCGCGCGGCCGCTCGCGTACGATGCCCTCGGTCTTCTCGTCCCACCGGACGCGTCGGTTGACGATGTCGCCCGGGTAAAGCGCGGCTTCGGCGATTTCGAGCGTGCCCTGGCGCGAGGCGCGGAGCTTCTGGAAGGGCAGGGTGTGGAATGGCAAGGACGTCACCTCGCAGACGATCGAGCCGTCGTCGAGGTCGAGCAAAAAACCGATGGCCGTGGCAAACTCGGTGATCAGGTCGTCGGAGCGCTCGTGCGCGAGCTCCAGGAATCGACGATTTTTGACCCAGTAGCCGGCCTCGCGGAGATCCGGCAATCGCCAGGCTTTGCCGAGGATCGATTCGAGCTCTGCGTCGGCCTCGCTCTGGCTCGCGCCCTCCTCGAGTTTTCCTTCGAGGGCCTTTTTCCCACGGCGCACGGTGGTGAAGAGCTGCGTGAGGAGGAAAGCGACACGCGCCTCCTGCTCCTCGCCGAGCCCGCGCGCCACGCCCTTCGTCACATGGTCTTCGTCGTCGACCTCGAGGCCGGACACGAATGCCGAGAGGCGCGTGAGCACGCCGGCCGTGCGTTTCATGTCGGCGTCGGCCATTCGTTTGGCCTGGTGATCGATGGCATCGATGCTCTTGTCCGAGAGGCCGCCGAGCCCGCCCGAGACGAGGTCGACGAGGAACGTCTCGAGGGTATCGAGCGCGTCGCTCTGCTCCTTGGCTTTCTTGGCTTGCGCGGTCCTGTTGACGTTGCGCGGCGCGCTCGCGGCGACCGCGGGCTTCTTCTCGGCCTTGGCGGCCTGTTTTTCGCGGAGCGCGAGGAGGCCCTTCGGCGGCTCTTCGACGGGAAAAAGTGCTCCCTTTTGCGCGAAAGCGAGCAGGAGCGCGAGCCCGTGCTTGCAAGGGAACAGGCGCGAGGGACACGTGCAACGAACGGTGGGTTTGTCCGCGGCGGTCGCGAGGTCCATCGAGACCGCATAAGGCGAGCCGCCGGACCCGTCGCAGTGGCCGAAGACGAGGGTGCCGTCGTCGTTCTTGGCGAGCTTTCGCAGCGCGCCTTTCCGCAAAAGTCCCCGCGCATCGAGGAGCACCTTGTCGTTCGGTGCCCACTCGGCGATCGAGTGCTCGGTGACGACCAGAGCCATGAACGGACCGTACCAGAAGGACGGCGACGTGGGGAGGGGATGTTTGGAGGGGTGTGACAGGAAAAGACCGGGCTCCGACGAACGAGGCCAACGGCCCGCGGTTACGGGGAGAGGCGCTCGTCCTCCGGGAGAAACGCATTCACGCGTTCGGCGTCCGCGCGAAACTCCGCCCAGCGAGCCTCGCTCTGCGCGAGGTCGTCGAACAGTACGTCGTGTAAATCCCGGAGGGCCGCCTCGGCGACCCTGCGGAGCGCCGCGAGGTCGAGGAGACCAAGCGCGTGGGCGTCGAGCGCATGGCCGATGTACGTGTCGTTGAAGTGGACGCCCTTTGCGCGCCACGCCGCGCGACCTTCGGCGTTCGTATCGATCACGTCGTGAATGAAGACCGCGCGCATGCTGCCGCCGGGGTGCTCCATCATGCGGGCGCCCGCGATGGCGTCGCCCTGGCCGCTGTCGCCGCAGAAGACGAAAGTGTATTCAGGGAAGAGCTTGCGGTATTCGATGAAGCCGGCGTATTTCTTCTCGGCCATGAGGTGGTGGGTCGCGAGGTGGCCAAAATCGCCGGTGAGGACCTTCGCGTAAGGGAGTCCGAGCGCGGTGAGGTGTTTTCGCGTGACGCCCTCGCTGAAGCCGCCGCGGTCGCCGGGGCGGGCCGTGAGGAAGGTGAGGTCGCCGAGGGCCTCGTCCGCGGAGAATGCGATGTCGAGCTCGCGATAAAAAGCACGCACGCCGGGGTAGGGGCGGGGCTCTTTCGTCTTGGGGTATCGCGCGTCTTTCCAGTTTCGATAAAGCGTGTCGTCGATGTCGGAGAGGATCTTCAGATCGGCGCGCGGCGCGGCCTCCACGCGGAGGTGCTCGAGGATCCGCTCGCGGAGGAGGTCGTCGTCGAGGTCGCGGTAGATGAGCTGCTGGAGGTCGCGGTAATCGCCGCCGTCGTCGACGATGTTTTTGAGGTCGGTGAGCGCGGCGCCGCGCGTGCCGAGGAGAATGCGGCCGATGGCCCCCTCGTCGGAGGTATCGGTGCGGCCCCGCTGAAGGGCAGAGACCAGCGCGGCGCGCGTCGGGACAGAGAGATCGGTGAGTCGCTCCTCGGAGAGCAGCCGGAGAAGGGCCGTGCGGTTGTCGGGACCAACCACGCGATCGTCGATGCTCGTGACGAGCGCTTCGAGCGGGAGACGCCCGAGAAGATCGTCGAGCTCGCGGGGGCCAGCGCCGCGGAGGAGGTCGAGGACACGCGCCTCTTCCACGCGATCGGGGTGGCCTGCGAGGAGGCGCTCGAGGGTCGCGAGCAAGGGTTCAGCGCCGGCGAGGTCATCCGAGGACATTACGATACGATAGAGCCCAGCTCGTCCGGCGGTCAAGCGTGCCCGGCCGTATACGTCACGTCGGCGTCGATCCGCCTCGACCTTCGCCCTCGGCCACGCCGGAGAGCCGCGGATCTTTCGGCCCTTCCGTCGTTTCCACGGCGATTCCATGCCGGGTCAAATACTCCACGCCGTTCTCGCCGGCATACCCCTCCGCGACGACGATCACCTTCGTGATGCCCGCGTGGTGGATGAGCTTCGCGCAGAGAATGCAGGGCTCACCCGTCACGATGATCCACGCGCCGTGGGTCGCCACGCCGCTCGCGGCGGCGTTGCAGATGACGTTCATCTCGGCGTGGTGACAGCCGATTTCCATGCGCGTGCCGCTCTGGATCCGCATCGTGTCGCGCAGGCACTCGTCGCCGCCGCAGAGGTCGCCGCCGCCGCGCGGGCCGCCGTTGTAGCCGTCCATCAGGATGACGTTGCGGTCGGGGTCGAGCAGGAGCGCGCCGAACTTGCGGCGCGGGCAGTTCGAGGCCTTGGCGAGGGCCAGGCATTGCTCGATCCGGATGCGCAGGTGTTTGTCCTTCATGTCGGGTCCGGGGGTTTTACGCGGACCGAGAGGCAAGAGCAAGCCCGGCAGGGCCGCGCCGCACGAAGAGGCCGCGCGGCCGGCGAGAGCGAGAGGTCAGTTCGTGCAATCGATGCTCGAGAGCATGGCCGTGCCCACGATCGTATTGTCGCATTTCACGACGTTTCCCGACGTGCCGGGTCCGATGTTGATGCCGACATTGGGGGTGTCGACCGTGGCGACGTTTTTCTCGAAGACGTTTTCGTTGCCCCAGCCAGAAGCGGCGAGGCGCACCGTGAAGCCGTCCTTGGGCGTCTTGGTGCCGACGTTCTCCGCGACGAGATACTTGCTGCCCGTGATCGACACCCAGGAGTCCTCGGAGCCGTCGGGCGTGAGGCCCTCCCCATTGAAGGTATTTCCGCGGATCTCCCCGCCCTGCGTGCCCTCTTTCATGTCCACGTGCTCGGTCTTGACGCCAGGGCCGAACGTGCTCCAGAGGATCTTCGTATTGTCGCACGCGTCGGGCATCATGTTCATCCAGGCGCTCTCGTCGCTGCCGACGTAGACGCCCTCGGCCGCGTCCGGCTCGACGAGGCCCGTATTCGTGACCTCGCAATACTGGATCGTGTTGCGGCTGGCGCCGTTGCGGAGCTGGATGGCGATGCTGCCGACGTCGTGCACGGACAAACTCGAGAGGACGTTGTCGTTCGAACCGTCGACGTAGATACCCTTGCGGCCGCCCGTGACCGTGAAGCCCGAGACGATCCAGAAGTCGACCTGGAGCAAACGGAGGCCGGTGTTCGAAGGCGTCGCGCTCGCGTCGAGGATGGCGTCGCGCGGGCCGCAGAGGACGATGGGTTTGTCCGCGGTGCCGTCGATCGTCGCGTCGAACGTATCTGCATACGTGCCCGGCGCGAGGCGGATGAGCTGGCCAGGGACGGCCTTGTCGAGCGCGTCTTTCAAGGTGGCCGCGTCGGTGACGGCGACCTCGACGTCATGCGGGTACTTGCAAGGATCGTCCGGGGGGCCGCCGCCCGCGCCGCCCATACCCCCCGCGCCGCCCGCGCCGCCCGCGCCGCCGGAAGCGTCGGCGCCCGATCCCCCCGATCCACGCGAGCCGTCCCCACACGCGGCGAGGACAGGGAACACAAGCAAGAGGGCCGCCACAGAGAGGGCGCCCGAGCCCGAAAGGAACGACCGAAACCGAGAGGAAGAGCGCTGCGAATTTCTTACGATCATGAAGGTTCTCCAGCCGAGAGCTTACCCCCACGCGCGGCGCACGGGAACTGTCGAGCGAGCGGGACCATGCTCATCGTGTTCCTGACGGCGCTCGCCGTGGAGGCGCACGGCAGGACGATCTGGATCGACGAGGCCGATCAAGGGACTGTATTTTGCGTCCGTTTGCCCCATGAACGTTGACGCACGGCTCGCCCGTGTGCTTCGCCAGAGGGCAGTTCTTTTCGTCGCCGACGAGCAAGGCGTGGTCGTCTACGCGAGTGTGGGCCCTCGTCGCGGCGGGAGCCCGAGGGTGCTACGGTCCGTCCGGACCATGAAACGTCGAGCTTCCAAGATCCTTTGTGCCCTCCTCCTGTCGTTCGTGTCTGCGTGTGGAGGCGAGAGCGTATCGTCCCCGCCGCCGGATCTGCCGCCGCCGAGCGGAGGCGCGGAGCCTGCGGATCGAGCTGAACCGCCGCCCCCGCCGCCCGAGGCCGATCACGGTCCGGAGCCCACGGCAGCGCCCGAGCCCGAGGAAAAACCGAAAGCGGCAGCAGCGAGCAAGGAAGCGCCCGTGTCAGAGGTGCCGGGGGCGAATCTGTCGGTGGGCCAGCTCGAAGCGGACGGGCTCGTGACGAAAGACATCACGTGCAAGACCGAGGGCGGAGGAATGGCGCTGCTCGGGGCGGTGCTGGTGACGGCGTGGATATCGCCGCAGAAGAAGGCGCTCGATGCGTGCGCGCCGGCCGGCACGGAGACGCGCGTGGTGTGGAAAGCGCGGGGCGGGAAGGTGACCGAGGTTCATTCGGCCGGCAGCCCGAAGGTCAAGGCGTGCGTCGAGCGAGCGCTCGCGGGGGGCAAACCCGTGCTCGAGGGGCATTGCGCGGCGACGGTCGTGCACGGAAAATGAAGGGGTGAATGAGATGACGAGGCGCGCGTTTTCCGTCGCCGTGTACCCGCGTCACGCCGGCCGGGTGCTCCTGATTCGCCACCGCCGCCTCGGCCTCTGGTTGCCGCCGGGCGGGGAGATGTTGCCGGACGAGACGCCGCTCGAAGCCGCCGCGCGGGAGTTACGCGAAGAGACGGGGCTCGTCGGCCGCTTTCCAGTGGTGAGTGATATCGACGGCACGCCGCCGGGGTTCATCGGCTACGAGGAGCACCCGGCCGGGAGCAAGGGGATCCACCTGAATTTCGTGTTCGTCGCCGACGTGGATACGGACGAGGTGGTTCCGAACGACGAATTCGAGGAATGGCGCTGGGTGGCGCATTTCGACGACGTCGGCGGGCCGCCGAACGTGGCGCAGCTCGGGAGGATCGCGCTCGCGGCGCTCCCCCGCGGGTGAGCGGGGGACACCGGGGGGCGCGTCCTTTATCGAGAGGTCACTTGTTGACCTTGGAGATCCAGAAGTCCATGGCGGTGATGCTGCACCCATTCTTGATCTGGCCCTGGCCGAGGTCGAGCGCCTCGATGATCTGCTCGCAGGAGCAACCTCTGGTGTCCTCGAGCGTGTAGATGCGCGGCAACGGCTGGCCCTTCATCCCGCCCGTGTCGAAGAGGTGGTCGCCGTCCATGAGGGCGAAG
>JANMGF010001198.1:0-7738 GCA_031374535.1 Polyangium sp. (in: bacteria) | reverse complement strand
CGCCGCCTGCAGTCTCGATGTCAGCAATCCAGGCCCGTTGCTCGACGAGAACCTCGATACGCCCAGCGCCGTCCCGGCACTCGTGAACGGCATGGGCGGTGATCTGTCCAACGCCATCGGCAACTACCTCACCCGCGGATCGCTGGGTGGCCTCGAGTTGGTACACTCCGGCAACTTCGCCTCCGAGCGCGTGATCGAGTCGCCCATTCATTATGCGGCCTCGAAATCGGCGCTGCGTGGCCTCACCGAGGCGCTCGCGCGTGAGGTCGGCCGTTATTCGATCCGGGTGAACTTGCTCGCGCCGGGGCTCGCCGAGGTCGGCATGGCGCAGGGTTTGCCGCAACACAGGCAGAAAGAATACCTCGACAAGTGCCCCCTCGGGCGCCTGGCGAGGGCCGAGGAGGTCGCCGAAATGGCCGCCTTCCTCGTCTCGGATTCGAATTCCTTCATGACGGGCTCCAAGGTGGTGCTCGACGGAGGGCTCTGATGGACGCTTACGACGACATCCTGCGGCGCGGCTTCGACGAATACCGCGAGTTCGTGAACCCGCTCATCGCGCAGCGCGCCACGCTCACCGGCGAGCCCATCAAGCTCGTCCGCACGGAGGGCGGGGTCCTTTATGACGAAGAGGGCCACGCTGTCGAGGATTTCCATGGAACGCAGGCGTTCGGGCATAGAAATCCGTATATTGCCGACGCGATCCGGAGATACCTCGACTCGGACGCCCCCTCCTGGTACCCCGCGCGCGTGAACCCGTTCGCGGGCCGCCTCGCGCGCAGGCTCTGCGAGCGCGCCGGTCCTTACGACAACGCCTTTTTTGCCTGCACCGGCAGCGACGCGGTCGAGGCCGCCCTCAAGCTCGCCCGCGCGCTCACGAAGCGCCCGCGCCTGCTCGGCCTCGAAGGCGCTTACCATGGCTGCACCTTCGGCAGCGTCTCGCTCATGGCCAAGGGGTACCTACGCGACCCGTTCGCGCCCTTCGTCGAGGGCGCCGAGCACGTGCCTTTTGGTGACGTCGACGCTCTCGCCAAGGCCCTCGCGCCCGGCGACGTCGCCGCCATCGTCGTCGAGCCCATCCAGGGCGAAGGCGGCGTACGCGAATTGCCCCAGCCGTTCGTCGAGGCCCTCTGCGAGCTCACGGAAAAACACGGCACCCTGCTCGTCGCCGACGAGATCCAGACCGCGCTCGGCCGCACGGGCCGTGGCTTCCTGGCCACCGCGAGCTGGCCGAGGCGCCCCGACGTGGTTCTCCTCGCCAAACACCTCGGCGGCGGCATCACGCCGATCTCGGCGATGCTCACGAAAAAGGAGACCTTCCTCCGCGCCTATGGCGATCATTTCGCATCGGGCGAGAGTCACAACACCACGATGGGCTTCAATGCCCTCTCCTGCGTCGCCGCCCTCGCCGCGCTGGACCTCCTCACCGACGAACGGATCGCCCGTGTCGGGCGGCTCGGGGCCAAGCTCAAGCAAAGTTTGTCGGACACGCTCTCGGGTTCGCCGCTCTTTCGCGAGGCGCGCGGCGCCGGCTTCATGCAAGGCGTCGCGCTGAACACCCCCGACCACCCCTGGCTCTCGTTCGAGCATTTTGGTTTCGAGGGCCTCGGTCAAAAATCGACCATCTCCCCGCTCGTCTGCCACAGGCTCTACCGCCGCGGCTTCTTTTGTTTCACCTGCGGCCACGACTGGAGCCTCTTCCGGCTCCAGCCGCGCTTCGACATCCCCGAGGAAAAACTCGACGCCTTCGTCACCGCCGTGGCCGAGGCGCTCGAATACATCGAGGGGCTCGGATGAACGGGACGAAACGGAGAGCGCTCGTCCTCGGCGGCACGGGCGCGGTCGGGAGCGCGGTCCTGCGCGAGCTGGCCGAGGCAGGAATACCGGCCGCATTCACGTACCACCGCTCCGAACCACGCGCCCACGCGCTCGCCGAGGAGCTCTCCGCCCGCGCCTTCCCGCTCGACCTCGCCGATCCCACCGCCACGGGTCGCCTCGCGGCCTCCCTCGAAGCGGAAAACGCGCTCCCGGACGTCGTGATCCATTGCGCCGCCATCGTCCGCGCCGCGCGGGCCTTGGAGGCGAGCGACGACGACTGGGAGGCCACGATGGCCGTCAATGGCCGCTCGGTCTTCCAGGTCTGCCGCGAATTCGGCGGCCGGCTCGGAAAACCTGACGGCGGCGATCTCGTCTTCGTCACCGCGCTCGACCGCACGCAATCGCTCCCGATGCCGGCGCTCTTCGCCGCGTCGCAGGGCCTCGTCTCCACGCTCGTCATGGCGGCGGCGAAGGATCTCGGCCCGCGCGGGGTGCGCGTGAACGTCGTGGCGCTGGGCCTGCTCGACGCGGGGATCGGCAAGGAGCTCGATCCCCATCTCGCCGACGCCTACAAAAGCTTCAGCGCGCTCCGGCGCCTGGGGACGCCCGAGGAGGCCGCGAAGACGATCGCCTGGATCGCGCTGCACAATACGTACTTGAACGGAAAGGTCGTCAGCGCGAACGGGGGGATCTAATCGCGTCTCCCCACGCAAGCCCGCCGCGCAGCCGCGAGCCTGCCGTACGAAAAATACAGGAGGTTTCGATCCGCGGGAACGCGCGGCCTTGCTAGGATGACGGTAACGGCTGCTGCATGAACAAGACCCAGGCTCGTTTTCGTACGGATCCCGCGTTGCTCGATGCGCCGACGCCCGGCGCGTGGTTCGCTTTCCGGGGCGACGATCTCCTCGTCCGCCTCGCGTCCGTCGAAGGCGCGCCCCCACCCGCCTTCCCCTACGACGTGCCCGTCCTCGAGACGCTGGAAGCGCTGCCCCTCGCCCCCGTGCGTATCCAGCCGCTCGGCTGGCTCGACGCGATACCTTGTCGTTCTGCCGAGCTCCCGCCCGACGCGCCCGTCCCGCCCGGCTTCGCGTACGTATCGTTGAGGCGCCTGCACGGCCGCATCAATCCAGATCTCGAAGCTGTCGCCGGCACGGCTTTTCAGGTGCAACACTGGGATCGAACGCAGCAGTTCTGCGGCACGTGCGGCTCTTCTGTCGAGCCCATCCCCGGGCACCGGTCGAAGCGTTGCGCGCGCTGCGAACGGCAGTTTTTCCCGCACGTCACCCCTGCCGTCATCGTCCTCATCGAGGATGGCCCGCGCATCTTGATGACCCGACAACCGCGTTTTCCCGCGGGCATGTACGGCCTCGTCGCCGGGTTCGTCGAGCCCGGCGAGACGCTCGAGGCCTGCGTCGCGCGCGAGACACGCGAGGAGACGGGCATCGAGATCGACGATATCCAGTATTTCGGCAGCCAGCCCTGGCCCTTTCCGCATCAGATCATGGTCGGGTTCTTCGCGCGCCGCGTGGGCGGCGAGCTCGTCGTCGATCGGACCGAGCTCGAGGACGCCGCGTTTTTCGACAGGGAAACCATGCCGAACCTCCCCCCCACGCTCAGCATTGCGCGAAAGTTGATCGACGTGTGGCTCGCACGGCAGCAATGACACGCGCGCATTCCGATGTGCATTGGCACCCGGATCGGGCTCCGGATCCCATCATTCTACGTATTCGTACGAACGCGCTCTGGTCGCTACGCTGACCACCACTCCGCATCTCGGGGAAAACGGGTTTTTCATAACTTTCTACCGTGGAAACGACGCCGGTCTTGATGGCGGCGCGCCAGGGTTGTAATGTCGATCCAGGATACGCGTGGCCGATCAGCCGGCGCGCGCATTCTTGGTTTCCATTTGGCGGAGGCACCATGCGATCCAGGCATCTCTTCGGACTCTTGCTTTCGACCCTGTCCCTCGTGGCCGTGAGCTCCATGGGAACGGGCTGCGGCGATGACCCCGGCGGCACGGCAGGAAGCGGCGCGCAAGGCGGCAGCGGCGGCAGCGGCGCGGCGGGCGGCAACGGCGGCAGCGGCGCGGGCGGCGGCGGCCCCGATACCGACGGCAATACGAGCTGCGACACCGCGGAGCTGCTCGACCTCGCGGGGATGGATGTCCCGTCCAAGCTCGACCCGGTCGCATCCGACAGGGATTACTACAAGGTCGACCTCGTGAAAGGCCAGGCCATCTATCTCGGCGCCACGAGCAAGCCCGAAGAGGATCCGTACGGCGAGACGTACCCCGACTCGGTCATCACGCTCTTCAGCGCCGACGGAAAGACCCAGATCGCGCAGAACGACGACATGTCGGGCAGCAACAACAGCGAGCTGCTCTACCTCGTCCCCGAGGACGGCACGTATTGCCTCGAGGTCTCCGAGTGCGGCGCCGTCTTCGGCCCCGATTTCTGCGCGCCCGCCGAGGGCATCACGAACGTCGATTACACGGTCAGCGCGTTCGAGCTGAGCCCGATGGGTGCGCTCATCACGGTCGACGCCGAGCCAAACGAGACGCCCGCGCAGGGCACGCCCGTCAAGAAGACCTCCTTCCCCGAGGGCGGACCCGTCGCCGGTTACCAATCGATTGGCTGGGGCGCTTTCTCCTCGGTCACGGACAAGGACGTCTACGCCTTCAAGGTGGAGAGCGATTTCCCGGTCGACGCGAACAGCCGCGCGCTCTGCATTTTCGACTTCTGGGCCCCCGCCGGCCCCGACGGGAGCGGCTCGACCGCCACGAACGGCGTCGTCGTGCGCGTGGCCGCGGCGAGCGCGCCCGACGTCACGCTCGCCCAGACCGACATGGCCGTGCTCGACCTGACGTTCGGTTTCCCCGAGCTGCCGAGCCTCACGATGCCTTGCGACAAGGGGAAGGATTACCTCGTTTTCCTCTCGCGCCCCGACGGCATCACGGCCGGCACGAACGACTTCTATTTCTTCTCGCACGTGCAGGCCGCCTCGAACCTCGTCGAGAAGGAGCCGAACAATACGACGGCCCAGGGCCTCGAGCTCGAGCCGACGGACGACATGACCGGCTACGTCACGGGCATCACGGGCAACATTTCGGCGCCGGGCGCGGGCGGCGACGGCGATATCTTCGTGGTCCCCGTCCCGGCCGGCATGGGCCTCGCGAGCGCCTACTGCACGGCGGAGCGGAGCGGCTCGGGGCTCCGGGGCCTGCAGGTCTCGCTCCTCGACAACAACGACGCATTCCTGAAGAACGGCTCGAGCGCCGAGGGACAGGACCACGCCCTCTGGATCGACGGCGCGCAGATCCCGGCCGGCGCGACCAACGTCAAGCTGAAGGTCATTGCCGACGCCCAGGATCCGGCCGTCACGGGCACGTATTACTACTGCTCGCTGATCCTCGGCCCGCAGTGATCTAGAAAGAAAAACCGAACGACGCGCCCGCGCCGCCGCGATCCACGACCGGAACGAAAAACGCGGCGGACGGGCGCGCCTTCGCGGGCGCCTGCGACGATCCACGCGCCGTGAGCGCGAGCACGAGCCCCACGCCGAGCCCCACCACACCCACGCCAAACCCGATCGTCGAGACGGTCGCCGACGTCTCCGCCTCCTCGTGCAGCGCGAAGCCCTGCGCGTCGCAAAGGACGTACGCGGGCGCGACGCAGAACGTATTGCCCTCGTCCCGCTTGGAAAACGTGCGCAGGCCATAGATCGAACCCACGACGAGCCCCGCCAAACCCACCGCGCCCACGGCCACCCCGGCCACGAGGCGCCCCGGGACGCCCTCGTTCGGCGGCGGCGCGACGGACGCTTCGTTTTTGGGTGTATGCCTCGGCCCGGTGGGCAGATCCGGCGGCGGCGTGGGCCCCGGTGGCGTGGTCTCCGCGCCCGACGAGGGCAAAAGCGCCGGCACCAGAAGCTCACGTGCCCCTGGTCCGGGCTCGACCTTCACCTTTTCGGACCACGTCACGTATCCCGGCGCGCTCACCTCCGCCACGTGTTCGCCCGGATCGATCGGCGCGGCCGTGCCCCACGCGGCCTCCCTCCATTCACGCCCGTCGATGGTCACGGAGAGCCCGGGGACCTTCGCGCTCACCCGCACGGAGAGCCTCGCGAGGGACTTTTCGAGCGCCGCGGCACGGTCCCGGGCAAACGCCTCGCGTTCTTTCTGGTTGACCCGCGACGCGAGCATCGCCGCCTCCAGGTAATCGGACCAGGCCGAGGCCGTACGACCTGTTTTTTCATGACAAACCGCCAGGTTCAGCATGGTGCCCGGCTTCGGATCGAGCCTGTGGCTCTCCGCGAGCTTCGGACAGGCCAAGGCCTCGCGTCCCCCGTCCATGAGCGCTTTTGCATCGCGGAAGAGCGCCTCGGCGAGGCCTCGATCCTCGGCCGTGGGCTCCGCGGCGAAGCTCGTCGCCGGGACGAACCAGAGGAGCGCCGCGAGCCCCGCGACGCGACCGAGCGCGCTCGCGTTCCGTGTTTTTCTTTCCATCACAATCCGTGTGTGTCAGTCGCGCCCGTCGAGCAGGCTCTGGGGGAACGCAGGCTTGGTGGGGACCTTGGCGGGGGTCGTGGGGGTGGCGATGGACGTGCCCTTCGGCGCCTTCGCCGGGGTCTTCGAGGGCGCGGCGGAGGCCGGAGGCGGGACGACCGTGGCCACGGGCAACACCTCGGGGGTATTCGGGGTCGAGGCCCCGCCGGGCGTGGGTGACGCCACGCGCGGGGGCACGGGCGAATCACTCGCCTGCACCGGCGCGTCCGCGCGAGAACGCATGAAGATCACCGTCCCGAGGCCCAGGACCACCAGGAGCGCCAAGGAGACGGCAGCGAGGGCCCGCCGAGGCTTACGCGCGCCTGTCTCTTGCCCGCTCCACGCCGAAATCGTCTCTGCGCCGCCCCGCACGACCTCGCCGCCATCTGCCGCCATCGTCGCGGCCGCCGCATTCACGTCGCCGGCCTGGCGCACGGGCACGATCGAATGTCGCTCGCCTCGGTTTTCCACGCCGAGCACCCGCGCGATCCGCGTGCAAAGCTCCGGAGCCCGCGCCGAGCCGTAAGGAGCGATCGCCGCGGCGAGATCGGCCACGTTCACGAAACGTGTGTCCCGGTCGGGGTCGAGGCAACGGGCCACGGCCGCCGCGAGCACCTCGGGCACCTCCGGCCGACGCTCGCGCAAAGGCGTGGGCGCGGCGTCGATGACAAGCGCGAACGTCTCCCCCACCGTCTCCCCGGCGAACGGAGAAACCCCGCTCAGGAGCTCGTAAAGAATGACACCGAGAGACCAGATGTCCGCCCGCTGATCCACGGATTTCGAGCTGCGAATCTGCTCGGGTGCCATATAAGCGGGCGAGCCGAGGAGGGCTTGCGGCGAGGTGAGCGTCGACGATTTCGTCGAGGCGAATCCGTCCTCCGCCTTGGATATCCCGAAATCGAGGACCTTGATGCGACGCGTGCCGTCGGACTTCTCGGCTAAAAAGAGATTCGAGGGCTTGAGATCGCGGTGAACCATGCCGCTCGCGTGCGCGTGGGCGACGGCCTCCAGGGCCTCGAGCACGTAGTCCACGGTCTCGGCCACGTCGAGCCGCCCGCGCCGTTCGAGGAGCTTCTCGAGGTCCGCCCCTTCGAGGTGCTCCATCACCATGAACGCGGAATCGGACCCGAGCTTGCCCACATCGAAGACCCGCGCGACGTGGTCGCTCTCGATCCGCGCCGCGGCCCGCGCCTCGCGCAGGAAACGCTCGAGCGCCCCGTCCATGCGGGAGATCTCGTGGCGCAGGATCTTGATCGCCACGCGTTGCCCGAGCTCCTCGTGCCGCGCGGCGACCACCACGCCCATCCCGCCTTCGCCGAGGACCCGCTCGACGCGGTATTTGCCCGCGACGAGGTCCCCTTCGGCGATGCCGGGCGCGGT
>JANMGF010001182.1:0-4365 GCA_031374535.1 Polyangium sp. (in: bacteria) | reverse complement strand
CATCCGCCATCGCCTCCGCCGCCATGAGCCCCGGGTGCGTACGCTCGTTCTGGACTACGACGACCTCGCCTCCTATCTTGCCGACACCCGCACGCTGGCCCTCGAAGATCTGGGCGATTACGTCGAATGCTCGATGTTCCCGACGCCCGACGCCCCTCGCGCGGCGCGCTTCCGCTTCGAGGCCCGGGTGACGGTGGAGGCCGAGCTGCACGAGAATGTCGACGATGAACGCATCCTTTCCCGGGTGCGCCCCGCCCGCGTCGCGAGCGAGGAAGGCGTAACCGCTGCCTTCGTCTCGCTCTCGGCCAGCAACGAAAAGCACGCCACCCCGGGAATCGCGCATCCTTGGATGGTCACGTTCCTGCCGTGGTCGCGGCTCGGGGAATACATAGATACGTGTATCGAGCGGATCCCGCCCGTCGCGCTGGGAGGGAAGAACGGCCCCTTGCACCTCTGGGCCGCACCGAAGCGCGCGAGCTCCATGCCCATGCTGCGGACGCCCGACGAGGAGATGATCGCCCTCTTCGGCATCTTCCCGACCGCCCCCATCAGCAAGGTCGAGACGTTCAAGGCGCTGATGAGCAAGGCGAGCGACCTCGCGCTGTCGATGGGCGGCAAGCGGCACCTCGCCACGTGGGTCCATTTCGATCGGCCCCGATGGCGGCTGCATTTCGGTGATTACTGGCCGAAGGTGAACGAGGTGAAGCGCCGCTATGATCCACGGGGCATCCTGAACCCGGGCTTCATCGAATACGAGGAGGCGCCATGACGCCGCCCGAGGTCCGCCCGCCCGAGGCTCGCCTCTCGTTCCGCTCCGAGGCCCTTCAAGAATACCGGCACCGGCGCGTGGAGGCTGCCGCGCCGGCATACCGCAGCCCGCGCGCGCTCGCGCCGCTCTGGCTCGTCGTGCTGCTCCTCGGCGGCCTCGCCGCGGGGATCCTCCGTCATCTCGTGGTCCTGCTCTCCCTGGCCCTCTTGCTTTCCTCGGGCGGCGCTCTGGCCGCGATAGGCGCATGAGCTCCCGCGACCTCCCCGGCAAGTCGGCCGAGAAGCCGGCTGCAAGCGCGTCGCCGCCGTGGGAGGCGAACGTCCGGCGGAGCCGGTGGCGGCGCGTCCCCATCGTCCTGCAGGCGACGATGACCGAGTGCGGCGCGGCGTGCCTTGCGATGATCCTCTCCTACTGGGGACGCAATGTGCGGATCTCCGAGTGCCGCGACATGTTCGGGGCCGGGAGGGACGGGATCCGGGCGAAGGCCCTCGTGGCGGCGGCGCGGAGCTTCGGGCTGCGCGCGAAGGCCTTCTCGGTCGAGCTCGACCATTTTTACAAGATCGCGCTGCCGGCCATCATTCACTGGAAGTTCCACCATTTCGTGGTGGTGGAGCGCTGGTCTCCAGGCGGCGTCGAGATCGTCGACCCGGCCCAGGGCCGGCGGACGGTGGATCGCGAGGAGTTCAGCAAGAATTTCACCGGGGTGGCGCTGACGTTCGAGCCCGGCCCGTCCTTCCGCGCGGGGGGCTCCCGCCCGTCGCCGTGGGCGATCATTCTGCGGCGCCTGCTCTCCGCGCCTGGGATGAAGGGCGCGCTCGGGCAGGTACTCCTGGCCTCGCTCGCGGCGCAGGTGCTCGCCCTCGGGCTGCCGCTGCTCGTGAAGGTGCTCGTCGACCGGGTCCTGCCCCTCGGGCGCGCCGACGTGCTGCCCGTCGTCGGCGCGGCAATCGTGGTCTTCGTCCTCGCGCAGGCGTTCGTGGGATATCTGCGCTCGGCGCTGCTCATCCATGCGCAGGGGCGGTTCGACGAGCGGCTCGTGCTCGGGCTCTTCGAGCACATGGTCAGCCTGCCATTTCGATTCTTCCAGCAGCGGACGATCGGCGACCTCCTGACCCGCCTGGGCAGCGGCGCGATGCTGCGCGAGCTGTTCACCAGCCAGACCCTCTCGATGATGCTCGACGGGGTGCTCGTCGTGGTTTACCTGGGCGTCCTCTTCTGGATGGCGCCGCCCTTCGGCGCGCTCACCCTCGGCCTCGGGCTCGCGCAGGCGCTCCTGGTCCTCGGCACGGCGCGCCGGATGCGCGACCTCTCGCAGCAGCACCTCGCCGCCGACACGGAGTCCCAGGGCTTCGCCGTGCAGGCGCTCAAGGGAATGGCGATCCTCAAGGCGCAGGCGTCCGAGGGCCTCGCGGTCGATTACTGGTCGAACCTTTTCTACCGGCAGCTCAACGTCTCCCTCCGGAAGAGCTACCTCTCGGCCCTGGTCAATGCGGGGCTCTCCGCGCTCCGGATCCTCGCGCCGCTCGCCCTCCTCTGGATGGGCGCGCGGGAGGTCCTCGCAGGTGCGATGACCCTCGGGACGATGCTGGCGCTCAACGCGGTGGCGGCGGGGTTCTTCGCGCCGCTCTCGAGCCTGCTCTCGACGAGCCAGCAATTCCAGGTCGCGGGCGCGCACCTCTCCCGCATCGCCGACCTGCTCGACATGGCCCCCGAGCCGACGAGCGGCGGCAAGGGTGCGACCACGTTGAAGGGCGAAATCGAGCTGCGGAACGTGAGCTTCCGCTACGAGCCGAGCGGTCCCTGGGTCCTCGAGAACGTCTCCATGACCGTCGAGCCCGGGCAGAAGGTGGCCATCGTGGGCAAGAGCGGCTCGGGCAAGAGCACGCTCGGGTTGCTCCTCCTCGGGCTCCAGACCCCAAGCGGGGGTGATATCCTGTTCGATGGGACGTCCGTGCGCGACCTGGATCTGCGCAAGGTCCGCAGCCAGTTCGGTGTGGTGCTCCAGGAGCCTTTTCTGTTTGGCGGGACGATACGCGAGAACATCGTCCTGAATAACCCCACCATTCCTTTCGAGCGCGTGACCGAAGCGGCGCGCCTTTCGGCCCTGGAGGACGAGATCGAGGCGATGCCCATGGGGTACGAGACCTGGCTCGGCGAGGGCGGCGCGGGGCTCTCGGGCGGCCAGCGGCAGCGGCTGTCTCTGGCCCGGGCGCTCTCGGCGCAGCCCCCGATCCTCCTCCTCGACGAGGCCACGAGCCATCTCGACGTCACCACGGAGGCGTGCGTCGAGAAAAACCTCAGCGCGCTCGCGTGCACGAGGATCGTGATCGCCCACCGGCTGAGCACGATCCGCAACGCGGACCTGATCCTGGTCCTCGACGGCGGCAAGGTCGTCGAGCAGGGGACGCACGAGGCGCTGATCGAAATGGGCGGCATGTATGCCGCGCTGGTCCAGGGGCAAGAGGAGCCGCGCAGCTCCAGCCCCTCCGGACCGCCGCTGAGCGATCGTGTCGCGCCGCCGAGGCTCTCGGCGGAGGCGCGGCATTGACGCCGCGGAGAAAAGCTCTTCTCCCGAAATCCATCGGGAGCAGTGGACAGAGGTAGAATAACCATGGCGAATAACAAGATCGTGCAGGCTTGGAAGAACGAAGAGTACCGGATGGCCATGACGGCCGAGGAGCGCGCGTCGCTGCCGGAGAACCCGGCCGGCATCGTCGAGCTCACCGATGAGGCGCTCGACGATCTCATCGCGGGCAGCGAGGATTCGGATTCCTGCTGCTGGGGCAGCTGCGGGGTCGTCGTAGCGGAGGTCTGACGGTCACGCCGTCGGCGTAGTGGACGCTGGGCCGGAGAGCCTCACCGGCGATCCGGCCCAGCTCGTCTCCTTCCCCTCCCCTGGAGAGAACGTGTCGGAGATTCATGACTGAAACGGTGCTCGATCATTTCCGCGTCGCAGAGCCGCACCTCGATCCCAGGCTGATCGCGCCTGCTGTGGTCGCCGATATGCGGCGAATCGCGCGACTCTTCCCGCCGGTCATGGGGCTCGACCTCGAGTGCCGGCTGGGTATCGAGGCGCCGCAGGCCGACTTCCTTTTGCGCGTCCTCCGGACCGATGCGTGCCGGGCGGCGCTCCTCGACCGAGGCGAGCCGAGGCTCTCCGACGTCGTCCGCGCACACCCGATCTGGCAAAACATCGTCACGCTGGCGCGGGCGTGGGATGACGAAAACGGCCTCCTCGAGAGCTCGCTCGACGATCTCTTTTTGGAGTTCGACATGGTCGAGCGCACCCAGCACGAGATCCCCATCCCCTGCTGCTTCCTCGATTTCAAAGGCGAGGCGGACAAGCGGTTCGCGCAGCTCGACAGGGCGATGCCGATCCTGCACGGCGCGTCGCGCTGGGCGGCCGTCCGGAGCGAGGTCGAGCGCTGCATGAGCCTCTTGCCGAAGGGCGCCTATGTGCCCTCCATGGGGTGGATGCTCCCTCGCGGCATGGAGGGCGTGCGGTTCTGCGCCGCCGGGACCGATATGGACGGCTGGCTCGCTTATCTCGAACGGGTCGGCTGGCCGGGCTCGCGTCGCGGCCTGGAGGCCGCGAC
>JANMGF010001164.1:0-5926 GCA_031374535.1 Polyangium sp. (in: bacteria) | reverse complement strand
CCCTCCACGAACTCCGGATCCGTGATGACCACGTTGGCCCCGGGCACGGCCTTCGCGATGGTGCGCACCTGATCCTTGATGTGCTCGAGCGGCACCGTCCGTTCGTGTTTTTTCGTCGTCAGGATGCGGTAATGCGCCTTGTTCACCTCGCCGCCTGGCCCGAGCGTCACGTACAGCGTCTTGATCTCGGGGTTCGCGAGCAACTTCTGCTCCGCCTCGGACGACCTCTTGCCGAGCTCGTCCAGCGACGTCCCCGCGGGCAGCTCGATCTCGACCATCATCTCCCCGCGATCCTCCGGGTTGACGAAGTCCGATCCCATCAAGCTCATGAGTTGCCCCGCGCCAATCAACGCGCCGAACGCGAGCAGCCCGACCAGAAGCTTGCGCCGCACGACCCAGGCGAGCAGCCCTCGGTAGCCGTTGTCCATCCCGCGGAAGACCCATTCGAAGGGTCGCTTGAGCCACGCGAAGGGATCCTTGGCCCCGTGCTCGATCGACTTCGAGAACCGTGACGAGAGCATCGGATCGAGCGTGAACGCCACGAAGAGCGACACCAGCACCGCGCCCGAGACCGTGAGCCCGAACTGACGGAAGAACTGCCCCACGATGCCGCCCATGAACGCCACGGGCACGAAGACCGCCACGATCGTCAGCGTCGTCGCGAGCACGCTGAGCGCGATCTCCTTCGTGCCGTTCAGCGCCGCTTCCATGGGTGGCTCGCCGCGCTCCAGGTGCTTGAAGATGTTCTCGCGCACCACGACCGCGTCGTCGATGAGCAGCCCGATGGCCAGGCTGAGCCCGAGCAGCGTCATCATGTTCAGCGTGAAGCCGAGCACGTACATCAGGAAAAACGTGGCCACGACGCTCGTCGGCAGCGCGACGGCGCTGATCAGCGTCGAGCGCAGATCGAGCATGAAGATCAGGATGATCAGGATGGCCATCGCGCCGCCGAACCAGATCGCGATCTGCACCTCGTGCGCGTTCTCCTCGATGAACGTCGACTGATCCATGATCAGCGAGGTCTTCAGATCCTCGGGGAACGTCTTCTCGATCCCCGCGAGCTTGTTCCGCACGCCCTCGCAGATCTCGACCGTGTTGCGGCCGCTCTGCTTGACGACCTCGAAGGCCACCGCTTCTTCCTGGTTCACGCGGATACGCGTCCGCATGTCCTCGAAGCCGTCCTGCACGTCGGCGACGTCGCGCAGCCGCACCGACGATCCGTCGCGCGCCATCGACACCACGAGATCCCGGAGCGTGTCCACCGCGTCGAGCTCGCCCATGGCGCGCACGCTGATCTCGCGTGTCCCCTGCTCGTAGCGCCCCGCGGGCACCGTCAGGTTCGCGCCCTTGATCGCGGCCACGATCTGCGCCGGCTGTACGCCGAGCGCGTCGATCCTCGCCCGATCCAGGAGGACCTTCACCTCGCGTTCGGCCCCGCCGCGGATGTTCACCGCCGCCACGCCGTCGACCTGCTCGAGCGCCGGCCGGATCACGTCGTCCGCGAAATTGCGGATCTGGCTTAGCGATCGTTGCCCGCGCAGCGTGTAGATGAGGACCGGCACCGCGCCCGTGTCGAGGCGCGAGATCACTGGCTCCTGGATGTCGTTCGGCAGCTTGAAGCGCGCCTGCGAAACGCGCTCGCGTACGAGCTGCGCGGCTTCCTGGATGTCGACGTCGAGCTTGAAGATCACCACGGTCGTCGACACGCCCTCGCGCGAGAACGAGCGCACGCGGTCGATGCCGTTCAGCGAGATGACCGCGTCCTCGATGGGCTTCGAGACCTGCGTCTCCATCTCGGCCGGGCTCGCGCCCGGGTAGACGATCGTCACGCTGGCGACCGGGAAAGCGACGTCCGGGAACAGATCCGTGCCGAGCCGCTTGTAGCCCACGACGCCGAGCACGAGCAGCGCCACCGCGACCATCACGGTGAAGACGGGGCGCTTGATGGCGATTGCCGAGAGGTTCATGAAAAGTCCTCTTTACGCCTAAAATTGAGCTGAATCACTTCGCGGGCGCCGCGGCGACGGGGGCGAGATTGAGCGCATCGCCCTCCTTCACCTCGGGGCTCGGGTTCGCCACGACCTCGAGGCCGGCCTCGAGCCCCGTGCGCACGTAGAGCGAGCCGTCGGGCGCGACCGTGAACGCGACACGCACGATGTGCGCTTTGCCGTTCTGCACCACGACGATCTCGTCCTGCGCCCCGGGCCGCAGCGCCGAGCCGGGGAGCCGGAGCACCTCGATCGTCTCCGCAGCCACGATCTGCGCCCGCACGAACGATCCCGAGAGCAGGTCGAGATCCGCGCCGTTCGGGATCTCGGCGATCACCGGGACCCTGCGCGTCTGCGGATCGAGCGAGCCGAGCACCGCCGTCACCTTGCCCGCGGCCTTCGGCGAGCCTTCGATCGTCACCGCCGCGCCGACCTCGAAGACCCGCGCGTCGTTCTCCGAGACCGAGGCCGAGAGCTTGAGCACCGACGTGTCCTCGAGCTGAAAAAGCGGCTCGCCCGGCGCGACGATCTTGCCGATGCCGTTCGGCGCCTTCGTCACGAGCCCGCCGAAAGGAGCCGCGAGCGTCGCGTTGCCGACCGACACCGAAGCGAGCCTCGCCTGCGCGCGCGCCTGCTCGAGCTGCGCCGCCGCGAGCAGCGCCCGTTGCGTCGCCGTCGTCTTCTCGGCCTCCGGCACCGCGCTCTGCTGGTAGAGCGTGTCAGCGCGCTTCTGCATGTCCTTCGCCATATCGAGCGAGATCTCGGCGACACGCACCCCGGTCTGCGCGACGTTCGCCTGGGCCGAGGCCTCGGAGGCGTCGACCACCGCGAGCAGCTGCCCGGCCTTCACCACGTCGCCGATCTTCGTTTTGATCGTGAGCAGCCGCCCGCCCATCTTGAAGCCCACGTCGGCGCGCTGGATCGGCTCCAGGGTGCCCGTGACCGAGACCCTCGGCTGCCAGCGCATCGGCAAAGGCTTCGCGATCAGCGTGGATCCACGCGCGGTCACGGCGGGCGGGGCGCTGCCGGGATTGCCGGGCACAGCGGCCTGCTCGGCCGTGACGCGTGACTGCGCCTCGATCGCCTTTTTCTGGGCCACCTTGTCCTTGACCCGAACCCCGATGAGCCCGGCCGTGCCGAGCGCGATCACGATCGCGATCACGCTGCCCACGCCGAACTTCCTCGTCGTCGTACCCGTCGCTCCCACGGTGCTCATCCTGCCTTCGCTCTCGACCCGGCCTCGCGCGGGCGCTCCTCGCGCTCGCGGCCGTTCATGACTTTCCGGTCAACAATCGCGCTCACCGCGGCGGAGAAAAGCCCGCGCGTGAGCAGATCCTGTGCTTGCCTTGCCCAGCCCTCGATGTCGGGGCGCCTTGGCTGCTTGATGATCTCGCGCACCAGCCGCTCATGCGTGCCTGCGATGAGGCGCGCGATGATCGCGGGCTCGATGTCGTCGCGGTAGAGGCCGACCTCGACGCCGTGCCGGAGCCAGCCTTCGCTCTGCTGCTCCATCCGCTCGGCGAACGCGTCCATCAGATACGCGTACGGCGTGCCGCCCCCGCCGGTCAGGATCATCCCCAGGATCCCGCGGTTCTGCCAGCAGAACTCCAGCAGCTCGACCACGTGCGCGAGCCTGTGCTCCAGCAAAACCTCGGCGCTCTCGGGGGCCGCGAGCTCCTCGAACCGGGCCGCCTCCACGCACGACGAGAGCCGCGCCACGACCCCCTCCACGATCTGCCGGAAGCAGTCCTGCTTGCTCTTGAAGTGCAGGTAAAACGCGCCCTTCGAGACGCCCGCGCGCGTCGTGATGTCTTCCACCTTGGCCGCGGAGAGGCCGTGCTCCGCGAACACCGCTTCGGCGGCCCGGAGGAGATCGATACGCGCGCGTGGGTCGGCGATCCGAGGCATTATTGACCGGTCGGTCACTATGGGGAAAGGTGCCCTGCCGGTCAAGAGGGCTCGGGTGTCCTCGTTCTGCAGTACGATGCCCTGTCTTTGCTTCATCGAGGAGGCTCCCGATGCGCTCGTTCCCCCGTCTCGCGTTTGCTCTCGCCGCGATCGCCCTGCTCTTGCCTGCTGCCCCTCGGCTTGCCGAAGCATGCCCCCCGCCTTTGCCGGGCCTTTACAACCACATCCCCGAGAGCGGGGCAACGTACCCCGCGAACGCCGCGCTTTTCTTCTCGGGTCATTCGATCTCCCTCGACGCCCTGACGGTCACCGTCGACGGCGCCGCCGCATCGCTCGTGCCGATCGCGAATGCCGCGCTCGAAGGGCTCGCCGGGTTCGTGGTGCGCCTCGAACCCACACCGTCGGTGGGCCAGGCCGTCTCCGTGAGCGGCGATTTCTGCTCTGCGGGCACGACGTGTGACCCCGTCTCCATAACGTTCACGACGAGCGCGCCCGACACGACCGCGCCCGCGAACGTGGCGAGCCTGCTTTACAACGTCTACGACTACCCTGATTTCCAGTCGAGCGGCGGTGATTGCCAGTCGGACAGCGACCTCGCGTATTACCTGCACGTCGAGGGGGACAAGGCCGCGGTCGGGGAGGCCCCCGTGGTTTGGCGCGTCGAGGCTTTCCGTGATTCCTCGATGCAGGACCTCGCATTCGCGCGATCGGTGTTCGCCGGGAGCATGATCCAGTTCCGCAAGCTCCTCCTGGAGCTCCAAGGCGCCGATCCCGCCGCTGCCTACACCTTCCGCGTGACCACGCTCGACGCCGCGGGAAACCTCGGCGGATTCCGCTCGTCCGCGTTGCCCTGCCACGTACGCGTCGACCCACCGGGAACCTCGGAATGGACGCCCGACGAGCCGACGTGGACCGCGGCCGACATCCATCCCGGCGGCATCTGCGACGGAAGCGGAGGCGGAGGCGGAGGCGGAAGCGGCGGCGGTAGCGGAGGCGGCGGCGGCAGCGGCGGCGAAGGCGAGGAGAGCGCCGGCGACGACGCGTCCTGCGCATGCCGTGCGGCGGGCAACACACGTTCGGGCGGCGGCCCCGCGGGGCTCGGGCTCATGACGATCGTGTGGGCCTCATCACGCGTACGAAGGCGCAACACCTCCCAGAGGTGATCCGAAGCCGTATTCTGTCGTGCAAACTATCACGTTTGCGACGGAACGGCGTTGCCCCGGTTCAAAAGATGAGCCACCGTTCACGTTGTGAGCGATTCGTCCGCCCGACGAGCGCCGCTTCCACGTCGCCGTGACGAAGCAAAGGCACTCTTCCGCAACGCGATTCTCGATGCCGCCGAGCATGTCTTCGCCCGCGAAGGTTTTCACGGCGCGCGTATCCAGGACATCGCCGATCACGCGCGTATCGCGGTCGGCACCGTCTACAACCACTTCGAGCAGAAAGAGGACGTGCTCCACGCGCTCCTCGAGGACCGGCTCGGGCAGATGCTGGAGAACCTCGCGCCCCGGCCCACCGATCCCGAGCCCTTCGATCAGAAGCTCACGAGCTGCATCGAACGGACGCTCCGTTTCGTGGGGCAACACCGCGACTTCCACCAGATCGCCCTCGACTGCGGCATCTTCGCGAAAGGAACGGCCGCGACGTCGAGCATGCTCGGCGACAAACCCGTGACCCACTTCGAGCGGTTCCGCGGGACCATGCTCGCCCTCGTGAACGAGGGGATCTCGTGCGGCGCGCTTCGACCGATGGATCCGGTGCGGCTCGCGCGGATGCTCGGCGGGCTGCTCCGCGCTTTCACCATCGGCGCCGTCATCGAGCAGAACTTGCCGAACCTCGAAGGCGAAGCGCCTTTCATCGTGGACCTTTTTTTGAACGGCGCGGGCCGGGCCGATCGTCGGCCGATCCCGTGCGACGTCGCTGATCTCGGAGAAGGATGATGCGTTTCGATAAACCCCTCGCCCTGGCCGCGCTCGGGCTGCTCCTCGGCGCTGCCCCGTCCTGCGCTCGAAAAGACGCCGAGCAGAAGG
>JANMGF010001161.1:0-2538 GCA_031374535.1 Polyangium sp. (in: bacteria) | reverse complement strand
ACCTGCAATGGGCCGACGACGCCTCGCTCCGCTTCCTCCTGGCCGTCGCCGGCGATCCCACCATTCGAAACACCTTGCTGATCGGCGCGTATCGTGATGAAGAGGTGGGTCCCGAGCATCCGGTCACGGCGGCCAAGGTCGCGCTCCAGCAACGGGGCGCGCGCATCGAGGAGATCCACCTCCCGCCCCTCACGCCCGAGCATCTCGAAACGATGATCGCCGACGCGCTCGGGGGCGTCGCCGCGGGGGCCGAGCTCCAGGCGCTCGCGCAGGAGGTGCACCGGCGCACGCGGGGAAATCCGTTTTTCGCGCGCGAGGTCCTCCGATTCCTCGTCCAGGAGGGGTACCTCGCAGAGGGGCCCGTTCCCGGGGTTTTTGCCTGGGATCTCGCCCGGATCCGGACAGCGCCGATGCCCGAGGACGAGGTCGCCCTGGTCGTCCGGGAAATGCGCAAGCTCCCTTCGGACACGCAGGTCGCCCTGGAGATCGCGGCCTGCATTGGCGCGATGTTCGACGTCCATGATCTCGCGGCGGCGCGTGGGACCACGGAGGCCGAGACCCTCGCGGCGCTCGCGGAGGCGGTCGAGAAGGACCTCGTCGAGCCCGTGGGTCCACGCGCGGGGCGGTCCGACGCCGTGGACGACGCGCCCATTCCCTTTCGTTTCCTCCACGACCGCGTACGGCAAGCCGCCTACGAGCTCATGGGCGAGGACGATCTCCCGCGGATCCGGCTCCTCGTCGGGCGTCGCCTTTACGCCGACGCGCGCGCCCGGGACGCCGTGGACGAGAAGCTCTTCGCGTTCGTCGAGCACCTGAACGCCGGCGCCTCGCTGATCACGGACGCGGCCGAACGGGATGAGCTCGCCCGGCTCGACCTCGCCGCGGGGACACGCGCCAAGGCGAGGACGGCCTACGACGCTGCAGCCCGTTATTATGGCGCCGGCGCCGCCCTGGCCCTCGCCGGCGATGATCGGGCGCTCCTCTTTGCGCTCCACCTCGGTCGGGCCGAATGCGCTTATTTACGGGGCCAGCTCGACGAGGCCGAGGCGCTGCTCCAGGCCTTGCCCGTCCCGCCGCGAAGAAGCTCCGAGCAGGCCGCCGTGTGTCGGGTTCGAATGGCCGTACACACGACCCGCGGGCGCGCCGTCGACGCCATTGACGTGGGCCTCGACGCCCTCGCGGCGCTCGGCCTCGTGATCCCGAGGGACGAGGCGACGGCCAAGGTCCTCGCGGAGAAGGAGCACGCCCGGGTGCGCGAGCGCCTGGCCGCGCGTGGGATTGCCGCCCTCGCGGAGGGGGCGCCGCTCGAAGATCCCGACAAGCGGGCGATGCTCGAGATCCTCACGAACCTGCTCGCCCCCGCGAACCTCGTGCGGCCCGCGCTCTTCAGCCTCTGCGCGGCCATCCAGGCGAACATCTCGCTCGAATACGGCCACGCCGACGAATCCATTTACGGCTACATGCTGTACGGCATGCACCTCGCCACCGCGCTCGGTCGTCATGCCGAGGCCGGGGCGTTCGGCAAGCTCGCCCTCGCGCTCGACGAGCGGCGCGGCAGCGCGGGCGAGCCGTGTCGCTTGAACTTCGTGTACGGCTCGTATGCCCATTTCCTCGAGCCCATCCCCGACGTCGTGGGATATCTCCGAAAAGCTTACCGCACGGGGCTCGCGACCGGCGATTACATCTATCTCTCGTATGCGTGCAGCCACCTCGTCCTCTTGCGGCTGGCCGTAGGCGAGCCCCTCCAGGCCGTCGACGAGGAGGCCGAGCGATTCCTGGCCCTGATGGAGCGGACCAAGGTCGCCTCCTCGATCGCGGTCCAGACGCTGGTAAGGCGTTTGATCGCGGCCCTCGCCGGGCGCACGAGCGACGTGCGAGAGCTCTCCGGTGACGGCTTCGACGAGGTCGCCCACGTCGCCTCCTTGCGCGAGCGTGGCGTCCATTTCGCGCTCTCCTGGTATCGCGCGGCGCGTATCACGCTCGCCTTCCTGAAGGGCGACGACGACGACGTCCTCGCGATTGCGAGGGAGGGCGGCGCGCTGGGGGAGGGGGCGTGGTTCTATTTCGCGACCGACGCCATTTATTGGACCTGCCTCGCGGCCGCCCGCCTTTGCCCCGAGGGGGCGAGCCCCTCCGAAGAGCCCCGCGCGACCTTCGAGCGCCACGCCGCGCGGATCGCCGCCTGGGCGCGCGCCTGCCGCCCGAACTATGCCCACAAAGAGCTCCTCGTTGCCGCCGAACGCGCGCGCATGGCTGGAGACGTCCTCGCGGCCGCCGCGCTCTACGATCGAGCCATCGAGGCGGCCGAGGCGGCCGGGTTCACCTCACAACTGGCAGTCGCCTGCGAGATGGCCGCGGCGTTCCATCGCGCGCGGGGCGACGAAGAACACGCGCGGAGCCGTATCCGTGGCGCGCTCCTCGCCCATGGGCGCTGGGGCGCGACCGCGCTGATCGAGCGGCTGCGCCTCGACCATGCGGATCTCCTGCTTCACGACGTGATCCGCGAAAACGAAGCGGCGGCGCGGGCGCGCCCGCTGG
>JANMGF010001144.1:0-2611 GCA_031374535.1 Polyangium sp. (in: bacteria) | reverse complement strand
TTCTTCCCGCGGGATCGACATCGCCGCGTTCATACCCCAACCTCGGGGCCCTGCCAAGAGAACCGGAGGCGGCAAAACCTCACCGCCCCCCCTTCACGGCCCCCTGCACATTCTGCTTCACATCCCACCCGAGCCACGCATCCTCGAACGCCGCATCCACGAACCACTGCTGTTTCTCCCCGGGCGTATCGTCCTCGACGATCACCCAATCGTGGTCCCGAAAGCCCGGCAGAGGCACGACCCTCTCGTACACCTCGGCGCTCGCGCTGTGCACCACGTACGCCCGCGCCGAAAGCTTCGAACGTGCCGCGGCCATGTCGAAGAGCCGCGCAAAGAGGTGCGAATACTCGATGCAGTTTCCTTCCCGCTCCTCGGGTCCGAACGAGAGCCGCGTCGGGTGCCCCAGCCCGAAATGCAAACGCGCGCCCGTCATGCGCAGCGAGAACCGAACCGCCTCTTCCACCGTTTTCAGCCGTGTCTCGCCCAGCTTGAATTCGATGGCCGCCTCCAGCGGTTTGTCGAGCGTCGCGGCCGACGCGCGTGTCGTGTGTGGGCCGACGAGGCCCACGTTCGCCCGGGTGAGCGCGCTCGCGAAGAGCGTGAGCCCCACGATCGCCAGGAGGGCGAGGACGAACACGCGCGCCTTTTTTTTCACCCCGCAGCCTTCGCCGGTTCGGTCGCCTTGGCCTTGCCCGTGCGCCGCGCCACCGCCGTGAGGATCACGGCCGTCACGAGGCCCGCGACGAGGGGGAAGAGCGTGGCCTGCGTCGCGTACGATTGGAAGCTGAAATAGCCTTCCGCCTCGGCCTGCGTCGACTGACCACTTTTCACGGCGTGATCGATCATGACCGGAAAGAATTTCGGATTGACGTGGTTCAGGAAGAGCCACATCGAAGGCGCGCCGAAGGCCCCCGTCACCACGGAGACGACCATTCCCGACGCGAGGCCCTGGCCCCAGGTCACGGTGCCTCCCTGGAGCACGTCACGCCGGTGGACGAGGGCTCTCCACAGGATCACGATGGGGATCACGGCGAAGAAGGTCGAGACGATCGGGTGGTAGTTGATGAGCCTCCCGTGCAGGCCCACGGCATACTCGAGGCAAACCCAGGCGAAACTCAGGAGCGCGAGCAAGAGCCCGTATCGGAGCTCGGAGACGTACGAGGACATGGTCCCTCCCAAAGGACGCCGGACCGAGGCCGGCAGGCCCGACGCTGGCCCATCCGGCAGGGCGATGGCAAGGAAAATCCTGCACCGACGGGCGTTCTCCCGCGCATGGCTCTTTACGTTCCGTCCGTCTCCGGTGTCTGATGGGGCTCGAGAACGGAGCACTCTTCATGATGAACACACGATTGCGAGCGGGTATCGTCCTTTTTCCCCTCCTCCTCTGGGCCTGCGGCGGCGGCGGATCCGCGACGTCCACCGGCAGCGGCGGCGGCGGCGGGACGGGCGGCGCGGGCGAATTGCCTTGCGACGTGGCCGAGGTCGTGGCCGCGAAATGCGGCAACTGTCACGCGGCCCAGCCGATCTACGGGGCGCCGATGCCCCTGGTGACGGCGGCCGATTTCCAGGCGGCGGCGACGAGTGATCCTTCGAAGAAGGTCTACGAGCTCGCCGGAGAGCGAATCCACGACCCGGTCAAGCCCATGCCTCCACCGCCCACGGGCCCGCTCGACGCGGCGTCCTCGGACGTGCTCGACGCGTGGATCGCGGCCGGCGCGCCCGCGGGCGAGGGGGGCTCGTGTATGGGCACGGGCGGGAGCGGCGCGGGCGGAGGCTCGAACCTGTCGTGCACGCCGGACGTGCTTCTGCGGCCGAAGACGGCGTGGTCGATGCCCAAGCTCACCGGCGACGCCTACGTGTGTTTCGGCGCGGACGCGGTGGTCGGCGACAAGCGGCACATCACCGCGATCGCGCCCGCGGTCGATAACGAGACGATCGTGCATCACATCCTGCTGTACGAGGTGCCCGTGGCCGTCGACGGGACCCCGAAGGCTTGCGGCGCGGGCGCCTCGGCGGGCGGGCGGCTCGTGAGCGTGTGGGCGCCGGGCGGCCAGGCGATCGTGATGCCCCCGCAGGCGGGCCTGCCGATCGAGGGCACGGGCCATTACATGATTCAAATGCATTACTCGAACCTGATGCAGCTCGACGGTCAGACCGACAGGAGCGGGTTCGACCTGTGCACGACGACGGAGCTTCGCCCAAACGACGCGGACATCCTGGCGTTCGGAACGACGAAGATCAACATCCCCGCGCACGACAAGCTCGATCTGACGTGTAGCCTGACGGTGCCGGCGATCTTCCCGAAGATCACGACGTTCGGAATCATGCCCCACATGCACCAGCTCGGCACGATCATCTCCGGGGACGTGCTCCACGCGGGCGGCGATTCCGTGGCGCTGGCGAACCGCGAGCCGTGGAGCTTCGACGATCAATACTGGGACACGGTCGAGACCACCATCGGTCCGGGCGACACGGTGACCACGCGATGCGTCTGGGAAAACCCCGGGAACACGAACGTCACGTTCGGCGAGGACACGTCGAGCGAGATGTGTTACGTCTTCGCCGCGTATTACCCGCGGGTGGAGAACGCGAACTGGAACTGGGGTTTGCC
>JANMGF010001119.1:0-2388 GCA_031374535.1 Polyangium sp. (in: bacteria) | reverse complement strand
CGACGCGGGCAGCTCCACCTCCGGCACTTTCGGCTCCGTGTAGGCGCACCCGAGGGGCGCCGTGATCATGAGGGCCAGGAGGACGAGCCTGGGTTGCGAGAGCTTTGCGGCGAGCCCCTTGCACGCCAAGTAGAGCCCCGGCACGAGCACGACGCCCCACAGCGTGCCCATCACCATGCCGCCGACCGTCGCAGAGCCGATCGTGCGATTCGCGACCGCGCCGGCGCCGGTCGCCGTGGCGAGCGGGATGAGGCCGACGATGAACGCGAGCGACGTCATCAGAATGGGACGAAGCCGCTGCCGCGCAGCTTCGATCACCGCGTCGAACGGCACAAGACCCTCACGACACCGGAGCTCGGCGAACTCGACGATCAGAATCGCGTTCTTTCCGAGCAGGCCGATGAGCACGACGAGCGCTATGTGCGTATAAATATTATTTTCGAGTCCCGTCAGCTTGAGCAGCCCGAACGCTCCAAAGACCCCCGGCGGCAGTGAAAGGACGACCGACGCGGGCAGGATGAAGCTCTCGTACTGCGCCGCGAGGACGAGATAAACGAAGATAAGCGCGATCAGCCCGACCAGGAGCCCCTGGCTTCCGGCGTTCACCTCGTCGCGCGTGATGCCCGCCCAGTCGATGCCGTATCCGCGCGGCAGCTTGTCGCGCGCCGTCTCCTGGATGGCCTTGATGACCGCGCCGCTGCTCACGCCGGGCTTGCCATCTCCATTCAGTTCGGCCGAGGGATACATGTTGAGTCGCGTCGTCTGGTCGACGCCGTACGACTTCTCCATCGTCATGAACGCCGACAGCGGGACGAGCTCGCCGCGGTCGCTCCGCACCTGGAGCCGCAGCAGTTGCTCTGGGGCCGCGCGGTACGCGGGCAGCGCCTGGACCATGACCTTGTACATCTGCCCGAACCGAATGAAGTTCGTCGCGTACTCGCTGCCGAGCAAGGTCTGGAGCGTGCCGAGCGCACGTTCGATCGAAACGCCCTTTTGCGCCGCGCGATCGATGTCGACGTTCACCGTGTACTGTGGATAGTTCGCGTTGAAGATCGTGAAGGCGCTTGCGATCTCGGGCCGGCTCTTCAGGTCGACGATGAATTGGTCGACCACGCCCTGCATTTCGCGGAATTCGCCGCGCCCGGTCTTGTCGAGCAGGCGCAGCTCGAACCCGCTCGCGTTGCCGTAGCCGGGGACGGACGGCGGCGGGAAGAACTCGAGATCCGCGGCTTGAATGTGCGAGGCCCGCTGCTCCATGGCCTTGATCACGTCACGAACCGATCGCGTCCGTTGTTTCCACGGCTTCAGGTTCACGAGACAGGTCCCGTAGCCGGCCCCGGTTCCGTCGGAGAGCACGTTCGTCCCTGCCAACGTCGAGATACTCTCCACGCCCTCGAGATCGCGCGCCGCCGCTGCGACGGCATTGACGACCTCCTTCGTCTGCTCGAGCGTGGCGCCTGGCGGCGACGTGATGCTGACGTAAAACACGCCCTGGTCTTCCTCGGGGATGAACCCCTGCGGAACCGTCTTCGCGACGAGCCCCGTGCTCAAGGCGAAGCCGCCGAGCAGAACGAAGGTGACGGCGCGCCGCGCGGCCGTGCGGCGCACGAGGGCCGCGTACCCGCCCTCGAGCTTGTCGTAGCCCCGATTGAACCGCCCGAAGAACCGCGCGAGCGCCGTGCGCGGGTGCGCCTCGTGCGGCCGGAGGAACGACGCGCAAAGCGCGGGCGTCAGCGTCAGCGCCACCATCCCCGACAGGGCGATGGCGATGGCCATCGTCAATGCGAACTGCCGATAGAAGATCCCGGCCGGCCCATCGATGAACCCGAGCGGAATGAACACCGAGCCCATCACGAGGGTGATGGCGATGATCGCCGGGCCGATCTCCCCGAGCGACTGTTCGGTCGCATCGCGAGCGGACAGCCCGGTGTGCGTCATCTTGTGGTGGACGGCCTCGACGACCACGATCGCGTCGTCGACGACGATCCCGATCGCCAGCACGAGGGCGAACAACGTGATCAGGTTCAGCGAGAAGCCCAGGAACTGGATGCAGACGAAGGTGCCGACGAGCGAGACCGGCACGGCAATGACCGGGATGAGCGTCGCGCGGAAGTCCTGGAGGAACAAAAACACCACGAACGCGACGAGCAAGAAGGCCTCGACGAGTGTCTTCACGACCTCGTGGACCGATGCATCGAGGAAGCGGCTCACGTCGTAGCTGAAGGCGTAGTCCATCCCGGGGAGGAAGGTCTCCTCTTTGATCGAGGCGAGGCGCAGCTTCACGGCCTCGATGACCTCACGCGCGTTCGACCCGGGGAGCTGCTTCAGCATGATGGATGCGGCGGGCCTCCCGTTGAACTTCGACTCGACGTCGAAATAGGTCGTACC
>JANMGF010001109.1:0-5177 GCA_031374535.1 Polyangium sp. (in: bacteria) | reverse complement strand
GCACGCGGCCGGTGAACTCGTCGACGATGAGCACCTTGCCGTCCTTCACCAGGTAGTTGACGTCGCGCTTGTAGAGCGAATGCGCGCGCAGGCACTGGTTCAGGATGTGCAGCGTCTCGAGGTTGACCGGGTCGTAGAGGTTCTTGCTCTTCAGCACCCCGATCGCCTGGAGCAGCTTCTCCGCGAGCTCCACGCCCTCGTCGTTCAGCGTGACGCTGTGGCCCTTCTCGTCGACGTTGAAGTGCTCCTCGTTGCGGAGGCGCGGGATCATGTCGTTGATGACGCGGTACTTGTCGCTCGAACGTTCGCCCTGGCCGCTGATGATGAGCGGCGTGCGTGCCTCGTCGATCAGGATGGAGTCGACCTCGTCGACGATCGCGTAGTTCAGCGGGCGCTGGTGGTAGTCGAGCGCCGAGAACTTCATGTTGTCGCGCAGGTAATCGAAGCCGAACTCGTTGTTCTGGCCGTACGTGATGTCGCAGCCGTAGGCGACCTTCTTGTCGGCGTCGTTCTGCTGGTTCACGACCACGCCCGTCGTGAGACCAAGCGCGCCGTAGAGCCTGCCCATCCACTCGGCGTCGCGCTTGGCGAGGTAGTCGTTCACGGTGATGACGTGGACGCCTTTGCCTTCGAGCGCGTTGAGGTAACAGGGCAACGTGGCGACGAGCGTCTTGCCTTCGCCCGTTCGCATCTCGGCGATCGAGCCCTGATGCAGCACCATCCCGCCGATGAGCTGCACGTCGTAGTGCCGCATGCGGAGGACACGCCTCGACGCTTCACGGCAGACGGCGAACGCCGGGATCAGGATGTCGTCGAGCTTCGCGCCGTTGTCGAGCTTGGTCTTGAACTCGGCGGTCTTCGCCGTGAGCTCGGCGTCCGACAGCTTCTTCAGGTCCTTCTCGAGGGCCCCGATGGCTTCGACCCTCGGTCGCATGCGACGGACGGCACGGTCGTGCGAGGTGCCGAAGATCTTCTTCATCGCCCAGGTGAGCATCGTCTTTCGCCTTGGCTCCGGGGCTCGTTGTCCCGGTCGGATCGTGTGTCGGGGGGATGGCGCGGAGCCTGCGGAACGTAGTCGCTACCGCAAGCGGGCGCAAATCTACCCTGGTGGGCAGGGGGTCGAGAGGGGCTAGCGATGGGGGGAGCCGGGGGGAATCCCCGAAGGGCCGGTGCACGAGGAGGGAGTCGAACCCTCAATCCTTGCGGCGCCGGAACCTAAACCCGGTGCGTATGCCAGTTCCGCCACTCGTGCTCGGGGGCGGCACTCTACAGCACCGGGCGGCGCTGTGCATCCTTGCCAGCGAAGGCCTGAATCTTCAGTCTGGGACGTGGCTCAGGGGGCCACGCAGACCTGGTTGTCGCACTTGGGCTTGGCCGGATCGAGGCAGTGCTCGTCCTTGTCGCACTGCACGCACGTCTCGCCTTTGCAGATCGGCAGGAGGGGGTCCTTGCAGTCGATGTTGGCGAGGCAGGTGACGCACTCGTCCTTGCCTTTGCAGACCGGCGTCGCGGGGTTCGTGCAGTCGGCGTTCGTCACGCAGACCCGGCAGTTGTTCCCGTCGCAGACGGGCGCGGCCGCGCCGCAGTCGAGGTTCCCCAGGCACTCGACGCAGTCGTTCGAGGGCACGTCGCAGAGGGGCTTGTTCGGGTCCATGCAGTCGAGGCTCGAGGTGCAGGCCGAGTGGCACTTCTCGTCCGTCCCGCAGAGCGAGCCGGCCGGGCAGTGGGCGTCGACGAGGCACTCCTCGCACTCTCCGTTTTGCTGGTCGCAGACGGGCTCGACAGCGCCGCAGTCGAGGTTCGACGAGCACTCGCCGCACTGCTTGCGGGTCGGATCGCAGACGGGTTTGCCGCCGTCCGTGCAGTCGGCGTTCGTGACGCAACCGATGCAGATTCCCGTGGCCGGATCGCAGATCGGCGCCTCGCCGGGGCAATCGCCGTTCACCGCGCAGGCCGGCTCGCACGTGAACTTGTTCGGGAAACAGGCCTTGCCGACGCCGCACTCCGCGCTCGACCGGCACACCTCGCACTTGCCGAGCATGCAGAAGGGCGCGCTCGCCGGGCACATCGAGTCGGCCGAGCAGTCGACGCATCCGAGCGTCAGGCTACAGCCGCCTTCGCATTTGTTTCCGCCGAACGTGCATTCGTCGCCGCCGTTGTTGCTGCTCGCAGAGCTACCGGTGTTGCTGCTCGAGCTACACGCCACCGCGAGGACGGCCGTCGCCGCGACCGTAGCAGCGGCCGCGAACCAGGATTTCCAAAGACGTACGTTCACCATGATCACCTCCGAGGGGGAAAAGAAGAGGACCGAGAAGGAGCTTCGTTGTTAGGGGAAAGCGCGGGAACGGTCGGTTCGATCAGCGCGCGATGAAGACGCCGCGGAGGTCTTCGGTCTGCGAGATCGGCACGCCGTCCTTCATCGAGGTCGCGCGGAACTGGTAGATCATGCCCGGTAGCAGCGCGGGGCCGGCGTAGGGGATGGAAATGTCCTTGCCGCTCACGCTGGGAAACGATTGCTCCCAGACCAGTACGCCGAAGGCATCGAAGACACGAACCTCGTAGGTGTCTTCGCTCGAGTCATCCTCCCACGAGAACGTCGGGGGGCCCGACACCTCCTCGATCCCGTCCTTGCCGGGGCTGACGACCGGGAGCGCGCCCGTCACCTTGAAGCTATCGGCGAGCGTGATGTTCTGGCCGGCGACCTCGATGTGGACGATCGCCGTGCCGCCGATGGAGGTGTCCGGATCGCGCACGAGGCCGTCGTTCTCGAAGGCCGCGAGGACCACGTACTTGCCGTCGGGTACGTCGTTGAACAGGAAGTCGCCCGTCACCTCGCCGACGCGTAGGCCCTTCGGCACCTCACCACGCGCGGCGTCGACGACGAACGTCTCCTCCAGCGCCAGCACCACGCTTGTCTCGCTGAAGCCGTTGCCATTCACGATGGAGAGTTTTCCGGAGACGTCGGCCGTCGCCTCGCTCGTGATGCGCAGCTCGACGTTGGCCGTGTCCTTCGCGGCCGTGACGGCGACGGTCTTCGGGGCGATCTGCATGCCCGCGGCGTACGCCCGCACGTCGACCGTCATGCCGGCCGGCACGTTGTACACCACGAAATTGCCCTTGAAGTCGACGATGCCCGTCGCTCCGCCGGCCACGACGAGCGCGCCCGCGGGGACGAGGTTCAGGCCGGCGTCGGCGACCACGCGGCCCGAGATCGAGCCGAGGCCGGTCACGTCCGTCAGCGGGATGAGCGCGATGTCCGTCGACGCGTTCTGCACGACGGGCGGGCTGCCCGTGGCCGTGTTCACGTCGATCGGCAGCGCGATGCGCGGCGCGAGCGGGAACGTCTGGTACCCCGAGGCGTCCGCGCGGAGCGTGAGCTTGGCGGCGAGCGGCTTGCCCGCGCTGTCACGTTTGGCCGGCACGTTGAGCGTGTACGTCCCGTCCGCGGACGAGATGGCCACCGGCGAGACGGCCGCGTCGTTCGCGTCCCGGGCCACCACACGCGCGCCCACGACGGGTTTGTCGTCGAGCGCGTTCAGGACGATTCCCTTGAACGAAACGGGCGCGAAGCAGGCGGCCTCTGCGCCTTCGACCTCCTCGCACACGAGCCCCGACTCGCAGCCGGTCTGCGCCTGGACGGAGCAGCCCTTGTTCTCATTTCTCGGCTCGGGTTCGTCCCCGCAACCGGGCAGCGCGAACGCGGCAAAAGAAAGCGTCACAACCGTCAATACGCGAAGAGCATGCATCGTCGTGCCTCCAAGGAAGCCTGGGCCGGGGAAACCGGCTCGGCGGCCCCGCGTACTGCACGATCCGATCCATGCCGTCGAGGACGTGTAAGTGCTTGAAATAAAACGAATCCTGGATTTCTTGGAAGGCCTGTTGGACGACTCTGGTTGCGCAGTCTGGTCGAAGCCGTTCCCACGTCCCGAGCGCTCGTTGATGGGAAGAAACCGCGCACGGCGTCGGACGAGCAATGTCCTCGGACGACGGACCCTCGTTTTCGGTCACGATTTGCGCGCAAGGAGCCTCACGCGAGCGCGATTCAGGCACATCCGCGCCGGGGTATGAAAGGGCACGAGCCGCCGCGAGCACGCAGGTCCGCCGGGGATCTTCGAGCGCTCCGACAAGCACTGGTAATCTTAAAAACAAATTCGTCAGGGGGAGAGCTTGCGGGCACGCGCGCTGCAAGAGGCCGCGACGCCATGCTCAACGTACCGACGATTCTGCTCTTGGATGAGGAACAACTGATGCGCGAGGCCACCGCGCTGCTGCTCACCCATCGTGGCGCAAAGGTCACGAAAACAGCGACGCTCGACGAGGCGCTCCGAGAGCTCGAGCACCGGAAGTACGACGTCGCGGTCATCGACCTGTGCGGCTCTTCGACGACATGCGTCGAGATCCTCCAGCGGATGCGCGAGCACGGAAACGTGCCCCACCGCGTGATCGTGTCCACGAGCCAGCCCTTGCCGCGGCACGAGTCCGCGGAGCTCTCGGACGTGCTCGTCAAGCCTTATCCGTTCGATCGCCTGCTCGACGCGGTCTTCGGGGCGCGCGCGTCGGGACGGCCTCCGCGCTCGGGTGTCTTTCCGCTCATGCGTCGCATCACGGCGTCGCGGCGTACCGCGCAAGCGCGTCGCGGTCGCGTTTGACGATCCGGCGCCTGCCAAGAAGACGCTTCGTGTCGGCTCTGGCAGGCCCCGGAGAGCCGAGCGCTCGAGGATCTCGAGGGCACGATTGCCAGTCCGTGTTCCCGACGCTTGTTCTTTCCCACCCTGAGCAACCACGGCTCCCTCTGTCTGATCGGGTATGTCTGTGCGTTGGCCCGCAACAGCATGGGCCGGCCCACACGTCCATACCGGACCGAGGGATCCCCCAGGATTTTCCGGAGCCGCGAGGGAGCTCTTCCAGCGATTGTGGTTCGGAACACTGTGTGGCAAAGGCTTGTGCGACCCGAGAGGCGGCGCAATTTTTGAACCAGGAGACGAAAGCAAGACTCGGGCCGTGACAGGTTTCAGTGCTAGGGTGGGATACGGTACCGGGCACGATGGCGGCCCGAACCCGGCTTTTCACGCCGACGGCGTGGGGGCCTCAGGGTGTTCGACCAGGTAGGAGCTCTCGATGGGCATGGAGATGAAGCTCCAGTTCAAGCTGTCCCAGCAGCTGGTGATGACACCGCA
>JANMGF010001081.1:0-32351 GCA_031374535.1 Polyangium sp. (in: bacteria) | reverse complement strand
CGCCGCCTTCGCCTACGAGTCGACGCGTCGACCCCCGGCCACCGCCCGCCTCGTCTCGATCTTCGTCATCCACTTGATCGTCTGCGTGATGCTCACCGCGTACCTGCGGCGCTTCGGGCAGAACCGCGTGCGGCTCCTGCGCGCGCAGGTCGGGCTCATGTGCCTCATGGCGGGCAGCATCGCGCTCGCCAAGGGCATGCTGCTGCTCACGGCCTTGCCGGAGTTCTGGATGCCGATGGCGGCGCTGCCGCTCTGGGTCGCGCACGCCTTCGATCGACGCACGGCCTTCCTCGTCGACCTCGCGGTCGCGTTCGTCGCCGCGTCGCTCCTGCGCTTCGATCACATCCTGCTCTCGGTCCTGCTCGTGCGTGGCATCGCGGCCACGCTGTTTTTCTTCGATCGCAAGCACGCGCGGCAGATGCTCGTCGCGGGCACGCTCGCGGGCCTCTCGGGAGCGGTCGCGTTCGTCGCCCTCACCGTGATCTTCGAGGGTCGCTTCAACGTCCTCGCCGACGTCTTCCGCGGCAGTAGCTCGAACGTGCTCGGCTGCATCGGCGGCGGCATGCTCGCGGGCATCCTGGCGCGCGCGCTGCGTGACCCGGCCGAGCGCGCGATGGGCCATGTTTCGCGCGAAAAACTGCTCGATCTCACGGACCTCGAGCAGCCCCTCCTCCGCAAGATGGCCGCCGAAGCGCCGGGCAGCTGGGAACACGCGCGCGCCATGGCGAACCTCGCGGAGGCGGCCGCGAGCGCGATCGGCGCCGATGCCTTGCTCACGCGCGTCGGCGCCTACTACCACGACCTCGGAAAGACCGTTCAGCCCAAGTACTTCATCGAGAACCTCGCGCACGGCGAGCGCTCGCCGCACGAGGAGCTCGACCCCGAGGTCTCGGCCGACGCGATCATGGCGCACGTCGTGATGGGCACGAAGATCCTGCGCGACGGCCGCATCCCCGAGCCCGTCGTGGAGTTCGCCTACACGCACCACGGCACGCAGGTCGTCGAGTTCTTCTGGCACAAGTGCAGGGAGCAAGGAAACCCGCGTGACCTCACGCAGGAGTACTTCCGTTACCCGGGCATGAAGCCGCAGACGAAGGAGACCGCGATCCTCATGCTCGTCGACTCGATCGAGGCCGCGAGCCGCACGATCTGGCCGCCCGAGCAGAAGAAGTTCGAGGAGATGATCCAGCGCGTCATCTTCATGAAGCTCTCGAGCGGACAGCTCGACGAGTCGGGCCTCACGCTCGAGGATCTACGCATCGTCACGACACGCATGGCGACGACGCTCGTGAACCTCTACCACGGCCGCATCAAGTACCCGTGGCAACGCGACAGCGCGAAGCAGGACGCCGAGAAGACGCCCATCGTGCACGGCGCGCCCGCGGCGCCCACGGTGGTCCACTCGCCCGCCGAGCTGCCCGAGCCGCCGAAGAGCTCGAAGGACGGCCCGAAGTCCGCGCCGGCAGCGACCGCGGCGACCGAAACGAAGGGCACGAAGACGAGCGAGGAAACCGCGACCTGACGACGGCGCTCCTCGCCCAGGGAAACCTTGCTACAAGAAGCAAGTGCCCCCGCTGATCGAACAAAGCTTCACGAAGGCGCTTTTCCACGGCGTGATCGCCGAGGACATGATCTTCCCGTTCCCCGAGATGTCCGTCGAGGAGCGGCAAAGCACGACGATCATCCTCGACAGCGTGCGTCGGTTCTTCGCGACGAACGTCGACAGCGCGAAGATCGATCGCGAGCACGAGATCCCCAAGGAGGTCATGGACGGCCTCCGCGCGCTCGGACTCTTTGGCCTCCAGGTCCCGACCGAGTACGGCGGCATCGGGCTCTCCGCGGCGGCGTATGCGCGCGTGATGCAGGAGATCGGCGGCATCGACGCCTCGATCGCGGTCACGCTCGGGGCGCACCAGTCGATCGGCTACAAATCGCTGCTTCTCTTCGGCACGCCGGACCAGAAGAGGCGTTACTTGCCCGAGCTCGCGACGGGCGAAAAGATCGCCGCCTTCGCGCTCACCGAGCCCTCCGCGGGCTCCGACGCCGCGGCGATCAAGACCCGGGCCGAGGTCATCGACGGCGGCGCGGCCTACGTGCTGAACGGCTCGAAGATCTGGATCACGAACGGCGGCTTCGCGGACGTCTTCACGGTCTTCGCCCGCACGAGCGCGCTCGAGGAGGGATCGAAGCCGAAGATCACCGCGTTCCTCGTCGAGCGCGGCATGGGCATCACGAGCGGGCCGAACGAACACAAGCTCGGGATCCGTGGCTCCTCCACGACCGAGATCTTCCTCGAAGACGTGCGTGTGCCGCGCGAGAACATCGTCGGCGACGTGGGCAAGGGCTTCAAGGTCGCGATGGAGGTGCTGAACTCGGGGCGCCTCGGCCTCGCGTCGGGCTGCGTCGGCGTGTGCAAGACGCTCCTCCGCCTGGCGATCGCTCGCGTCGAGGAGCGCCGCGCCTTCGGCCGCAACATCGGCGAGTTCGGCCTCATCAAGGACAAGATCGCGCGCATGCTCGCCGAGACGTACGCGCTCGAATCGATGACGTACCTCACGGCCGGCATCGTCGATTCGAAGATCGCCGACTACTCGTTGGAGAGCGCGATCTGCAAGGTGAAGGGCTCCGAGACGCTCTGGGGCATCGTCAACGAGACGCTCCAGATCGCGGCGGGCATCGGCTACATGCAGGAGTACCCCTACGAGCGGATCCTGCGTGACTCGCGCGTGAACCTCATCTTCGAAGGCACGAACGAGATCCTGCGTTGCTTCATCGCGCTCTCGGGCATGGCCGCGCCGGGCAAGGCCCTCGCCGAGGTCGCCAAGGCCATGCGCGAGCCCATCAAGGGCTTCGGCCTGCTCAGCGACTTCGCTCTCCGCAAGGCCCGCGCCGCGCTCGGCAGAGAACGCATGGCACGCGCGCATCCGCTGCTCGGACGCGAGACCGTCATCTTCGAGGAGTACGTCTCGGAGCTCGCCGTGCAGGCCGAGAACGTCCTGCGCAAGCACGGGCGCGACATCGCCGAGATGCAGTTCACGCAGCTCCGCATCGCCGACCTGGTGATGGACCTCTTCGCCGTCGCCGCCTGCCTCACACGCACGACGCGGGCGATCGAGCGTCGGGGCGAGGACGGCGCGCGGCGGGAGATCGATCTCTGCTCGCTCTACGTGAACATGGCGCACAAGCGCCTGCGGCAGAACGTCTCGGACTTCGCCCGCAACGATGACGAGCTGCGCAAGGAGATCGCGGGACGCGCCTACATCGACGGAGCTTATCCGTTCGACGTGCTCTGACGCGGGCGATCGAGCGGACGCGGCGCGCCCCTTGCACGGCGTGAACGCGTGGAACCTTCTTCTGGAATCAGGATCGAACGCGCGGACATACGCGACCGGGACGACGTACTCGGCTTGCTCTCCGAGCACTTGCCCGGGTCGGATGTCGCGCGCAGGCACGCTTGGCTCTACGAGCAAAACCCGCACGGCCGCGCCGTCACCGTCATCGCCCGCGACGAACGCAGCGGTGAGCCGCTCGGGATCACCTCGGTCTTCCCCCGCCGCATGCTGATCGCCGGCCGCACGCACCTCGGCGCGGTCGGCGGCGACGGCTACGTGCGCCCCTCGGCCCGCAGGCGCGGCATCGCCACCGCGATGCACAAGGCCGCGCTCGAAACGATGCGCGAGGTCGGCGTGGAGATCATGTTCGGCCCGCCCGAACCCCACAACCTCCGCGCCCTCGAACGCGCCGGCGCTCGCGTCGTCGCCCACGTGCGCCGCTACGTGCGCCCCCGCCTCCTGCAAAGCCTTCTCGGCCCTCTTGGTCGGCTCGCCTCCCGCGGCGGGCGCCTCGATCCGATCGAGGGTCGCGACAGCCGCGTGGACACGATCTTCGACCGCGCCGTCGACAACGCCGTCGTCACGCCCGTGCGCGACGCCGCCCACTACGCGTGGCGCTTCGCTGACAGCCCCGCCGGTGCGCAACACGCCTTCGTCGTCCTCCGCCACGACAAACCCCTCGGCCTCTGCGTCCTCGAACGATCCGAGGGCCGCGTCGCCGTGGTGGATCTCTTCGCGCGGCCTGTCGACTTCGTCGACGCGCTCTCCATCGCCGCCGCGACCTCGGGGGCAGCGTCGCTCGTCACGCAGCTGAACGATCGAGGCCCGCATGCGGTGAGCCTGCTCCGCGCGGGATTTTTCGCGCGCGAGGGCAAACCGTTTCAGGTTCATGCGTGCGAGGGGATGGATCCAGCCGTTTTCGAGGCGAGCCGCTGGTACCATACGTGGGGCGACGGGGACCTCGATCGCGTGCTCTAAGACCTCACCGCACGGCCATCGGCCCGATCACCTCGATCACCACATCCCCCTCGATCACGCTGGCAAACGACGCGAGCGCCACCCGCCGGTGCGTCCCTCCGCTCGACTCGTTCACCCCGATCCGCCCCGCAGCGATCGCCTCGCGCAGCGTCGCGACGGGATCGCGGTGCTGGGCGAGCGGACCGTCGCTCGGATCGAGCGTCGTCTCTGGATGGACCTTCCGGCCCCGCAGCTCGACCTCGAACATGCGACCGCTCCGGTTGTCGATGACCGCGTACACGTACACGCCCACGTCGGGCGGCGGCATCGCCCCGAATTGCCGCTCGATCTCCGTGACGAGCGCACCAAAACGCGCGCCGTCGAGGCCCGTCGGCAAGACGTTCCCGTCACGCGCGAGCTCCACCATCCGCTCGTGCAGATACCCCCGCAAGACGCCGCGCAGGCGCTCGACGAACACCGGCGATCCCGCCTGCTCCGACGCGGTGAGCGCCTCCTCCACCGCCGTGAGCAATTCCTCCACGTGGAAGAGCCGCACGTCGATGCACAGATCCTCGCAAAACGCGTGGATATACGCAGCGGCGTCCCTCCGCGTCCCCTCGTCGAACCCCGCGAGCGCCTTCGTGACCGGCTCGGTGATCATGCAGGTAGACCTCCTCGGTCGACGCTTCAGCGTAGCGCCTCGAGCGCCCACCAGGTAGGCGACCCGAACCTGCAATCCCCGCTCAGATCGCCGCTTCTTGCAGCGCCGTGCTCGCCTCGGCCATCACGTCCGGCCAGGTCGGATCCGGCGTCGACACGAACTCGGCGATCGAGCGCGCATCTTCACCCGCCTCGATCGCGCGCCGCGCGTCGTCCGAGCCCGTGAGCAAGTCGAAAGCCGGGATCGTGTCGATGTACTCGTAAAGCTCCGTCCGGAACACGAAGCTCGCCGGGTTCTGCCGGCGCGAAAGCGCGACGAGCGCCGTATACGTCGCGACGGGCCGGAACGTCATCCGATCGGCCACGTGGATCTGCACGCCGCCGCAGATCTGACCCGCGTGCTTCTGAAACGTCGGCCGGAACGTCAGCGGTCGCGCGACGAAGCCCGAGAGCCCGGTCGCCCTGAGCCCCTGCGCGAGCTGATGCCCGTCAATCCACGGAGCACCAACGATCTCGAACGGCCGCGTCGTACCGCGCCCCTCCGAGAGATTCGTCCATTCGAGCAGGCAGCCGCCCGGGTACACCATCGCCGTGCAGCACGTCGGCATGTTCGGCGAAGGCATCACGAAGGGCCGGTCCCACGCGTCTGCGTACTTCTCGCGGTCCCAGCCCTCGACCGTCACGATCGAGAGCGCGTCGCCGAGCGGGATGCCCTCGCGCCGCGCGAAGAGCGCGACCGCCTCGCCGATCGTGAGCGAGTGACGGACCGGGATCGGCTCGAGGCCCACGAACGACTGAAACCCCGCGGCTTGCGTGCGCCCCTCGATCGCGCGCCGCGAGCCCGAGATCGGGTTCGGCCGATCGAGCAGGATCACAGGCACGCCCGCCTTCGCCGCGGCACGCACGGCCAGGAGCGCGGTCCATACGAACGTGTAGTATCGCGCGCCGATGTCCGCGAGATCGATGAGCAAGAGGTCGATCGACGCGAGGTGCTCGGGCCTCGGCGAGAGATCTTCGAAGCGGTCGCCGTAGAGGCTGACGATGGGCGCGCCGGTGCGTTTGTCCCGCGCGTGCGGCACGTCCACCATGTACTGCTCTTCGCCGCCGTAGCCGTGCTCCGGCCCGAAAAAGAGCGCGGGTTTTGCGCCGATCCGCGCGAGCACGTCGCCGATGTGCTCGATTCCGCGATCCACGCTGGCCGGATGCGCGAGCACGCCGAACCGCGCGCGGTTCAGGCGGGAGGTGACCGAAGGGAGACGAGGAAGTCGATCGAGTCCTACGAGCACGGGCGGGCCGTACCGCGGCCCTGGTCGGCCGTCCAGGGGTGAGCACGAGACTTACCACTCCCTGTGCCCCTCGAGACGATCGCCTCCGACGTCGACATGGAGCTCGCGACGATCGTGCACAAGGCCATGGCGCGCGACAGCAGGGTTCGATATCAGAGTGGCCAAGACCTCGCACAGGCGCTCGCCACGTTTCGGGCTCGACGTGGCCTTGGCGCCGTCTCGGAGGTGCATTCCGCACCGCCCTCTCCGCGCCCGCCATCGCCCTCCATGAGTGCCCCCGAGGACGACGACGACCTGATGATCGCGGACCACGGCACGGTCATCATGGACCGGAAGCCGCCGCAGATCCCCGCGCGGGCCGTGCCGCCGAACCCGCCGCCGCCGCCGAGCCTGCCGCACCCAGGCTCCCCCATGACGCAGCAGCCGCCCCTGTCGACGCGGGCCGGGCTGCCCGTCTTGCATTCGTCCATCACCGGCATCCCCCCGCAAGCGCCGGCGAAAGCGGAAAAGCCGCCCGAGCGCCTCGTGGCCATCGTCGCCGGGGCCGCGTTCGTGATCGTGTTCGTCCTGGGCGCGCTCCTCATGCTCCTCGTGCGTTTGTTCAGCGCGTCGAGCGAGACCGAGCCCTCCGCGGAGCCCGCTGCGATCACCTCCGCCGCGCCCGTGCCCGCGCCTTCCCCCGCGCTCGCCGCGACCACGGAGGGGAGTACGAACGCGCAGGAGGAGCCCACCACGCGTGTCGTCACGCCGCCTCCGCCTTCCACACGCGGATCGACGCAGACGCGCACCCCCGCCGGAACGAAAGGCTCTGGCAAGCGCCGCATTTCGGACGACTTGTGAGCGCGCCTCGGCGATCGAGCCGCGCCTCCAGGGCTTCCGACGAGAAGTCGACTCTATGCCCCTCTGCCGCGGTATGATGATGCGCCCGCTCGTGCTCCGAGAAAAAACCCGGATTTTCCTCCCGACACGCCTCCCGACATGACAGGGCAGCCGATGACGCTTCAGCTCGGCAACATCATCGAAGGCAAGTACCGCATCCTCCGCCTGCTCGGCGAGGGCGGCATGGGCGCGGTGTACGAGGGCGAGAACGAGCGCATCCATCGCCGCGTGGCCATCAAGGTCCTGCACGCGTCGGTCTCGGGCAAGGAAGACGTCGTCCAGCGCTTCGAACGCGAGGCGCAGGCCGCGGGCCGCATCGGCTCCGAGCACATCGTCGAGGTGCTCGATCTCGGCAACCTGCCGAGCGGCGAGCGCTTCATGGTGATGGAGTTCCTCGACGGCGAGAGCCTCGGGCAGCGCATCAAGAAGCGCAAACGCATGACGCCGCAGGAGCTCGCGCCGCTCATCCACGGCCTGCTCGAGGGGCTCGCCGCCGCGCACGACGCGAACATCGTCCATCGCGATCTCAAGCCCGACAACGTCTACCTGATCAACGCGAAGAACCAGCGCGACTTCGTGAAGATCCTCGACTTCGGCGTGTCGAAATTCTCGGCGCTCGACACCGACATGAGCATGACCAAGACCGGCGCGGTCATGGGCACGCCGTACTACATGTCCCCGGAGCAAGCGCGGGGCGGCAAGATCGACGCGCGCAGCGACCTCTATTCGGTCGGCGTGGTCATGTACCAGGCGATCACGGGGCGCCTGCCGTTCCAGGCGCAGACGTTCAACGAGCTCGTCTTCAAGATCGCGCTCGAGTCGCCCGATCCGGCCGAGCTCGTCGTGCCAAACCTCGACCAGAACTTCTCCGCGATCATCGCCAAGGCCATGATCCGCGACGCCAACATCCGCTTCCAGACCGCCCGCGAGTTCCAGGCAGCCGTGGCGCAATGGATGATGGCGAACCCCTCGGCCGAGCTCAACCCAGGCCGCATCCCCACGCTCCAGGGCATGAACTTCGACCCCCGGACGAGCCAGCAAAACCCGCTCGTCGGCACGGGACCGCTCGGCTATCCGCAGCAGGGGTTCGACCCGCGGATGAGCCAGCAAAACCCGCTCGTCGGCTCAGGACCGCTCGGCTATCCGCAGCAGGGGTTCGATCCGCGCATGAGCCAGCAGAACCCCATGGCCATGGGGCAACTCGGCATGTCGCAGGCAGGTCAGCTCGGCATGTCGCAGGCGGGCCTCGGGATGTCGCAGGGGGGCCTCACGATCGCAGGTTTGCCCCCGCAGCGCAGCAACGGCGCGATGATCGCGATCGGACTGCTCGGCACGTTGCTCCTCGCCGCGAGTGGGCTCATCGTCTGGAAGTTCGTACTCGACAAACCCACGGCGACGACCACGCCACCCGCCGTGACGACCCAAGCTCCGGCCTCGACGACGCCTCCGCCTCCCGTGCCCACGCCAGCGCCCACGCCTTCGGTCGCGGCGACGGGCACGGACACGCCTCCGTCGTCGGTCGAGACGGGCTCGGCGACGGTCGGGGGCTCGGCGATGCAGCCCCCCGTCGGCACGGGCCCCTTGCCCACGGGCGCACGCACGGGCGGCACGGCGACCGCACCCCTCGGGACGGGGACCACGAAGAAGCCCCCGCCAACCCCGACCTCGACGGGCACGGGCGGCCGCAAGATGGGCAGCGATCTCTGACGCTGCCCCTCGATTCTCGTCAGAGGCGGTCTTACCGCACCGCCGTGTAAAACGTCGCCTTGTCGCGACGAACCCGGAGCAAGAGCCGCCCGTCCTGCGCCGCCTTCTGCACGTCCTCCGACGTCGGCAGCCGCGAGAAGTCGGCCTCGAGCACCACGTCCCCGCGCCGCAGCCCCGCACGATCCGCCGGCGAATCCGACGCCACCGCGACGATCTGCGAGAGCGCCTGACCGGCTTCGTCGGCCACGTCCCGCAGCGTGATCCCGAGCCCCTTCGGGCTCGACACCTTCCGCTCGACCGGCAAGGCCGGCGGCGACGCCTCGCTCTTCGCCTCCAGCGTCACCTTCGTCTGGTACCGCTTGCCGGCGCGGATCACCTCCATCGGCACCACCTCGCCTTCGTCGTGCAGGAAGAGCTCGCGGATCACGTCCTGCGACTCGGCGATCGTCCGCGCGCCCATCTTCGTCACCACGTCCCCCGGCTCGAGGTGCGCCTTCTGCGCAGGCCCTCCCGGCGCGACCGTGTTCACGAGGGCCCCCGCGACGGGCGCGTTCGGGATCTCGGCCGCGAGCTGCGGCGTGAGATCCTGGATCCCGATCCCGATCCACGCGCGCATCACGTGACCCGTCTTCAGGATCTGCGCCGCCACGCGCCGCGCGATGTTCGATGGCACGGCGAGCCCGATCCCCTGTCCCTTGCTCACGATCATCGTGTTGATGCCGAGCACCTGTCCGTCGAGGTTCACCAGCGGCCCGCCCGAGTTGCCCGGGTTGATGCTCGCGTCGGTCTGCAGATAGTCCTCGATCGCGTTCATCCCCACGCCCCCGCGGCCCTTCGCGCTGAGCACGCCGGTGGTCACGGTGTGGCCGAGGCCAAAGGGAGATCCGATCGCCACGACCCACTCGCCTACCCGCGCGGCGTCGCTGTCGGCGAACGTCGCGACGGGCAGGTTCTTCGCGTCGACCCGCAGCACGGCGAGATCCGTCGCGGGATCACGGCCGGCGACGCGCGCGGCGAACGTGCGACCGTCCTTCAAGCGCACGTTGATCGCGCGTGCGTCCTCGATGACGTGGTTGTTCGTGAGGATCGCGCCCTCGGCCGAGAAGATCACGCCCGAGCCCATCCCGCGCGCCGTCGCGTCGGCGCGATACCAGCGGCCCGTGGACGAGTCGGAGCTCCCGACCGTGACGTCGATCTGCACGACCGCGGGGCTCGTCTTCTCTGCGACCGCGACAAACGTGTCGCCGAGCGCGCGCACCTCCGCGGCCGTGGGGGCCTTCGCGCGGGGCGGGGCCGCTTGCGCGTGCGCGTGTGAGAGTGCCGAACCGAGCCCGACCAGGACCAGCATCGAGGCGAGCATGCAGCGGGGGCGCATCGTTCCTCCGGATTCGCGCCTCCGATTCGTGGAGGCGTGGGCCGAGAGTATGGATCTTCCGGTGCCGTAAAGACACGCGGAAGCACGCAGCAAGAGCTACGCCCCGGGCTCGCTCGGCCACGCCCCATGGCCCTCGTCAGAGAGCGCCACGGAGACCAGATAAAGCCCGTCCGGAGGCGCCGTGATGCCCGCGTCGTCCCGTCGTTTCGACGCGAGCGCGCGCGTGACGGCGCCGGGATCGAGCCGCTCCCGCGCGACGTCCACGAACGTCCCCACGAGGATACGCACCATGTTGTGCATGAAGGCGTCGCCCTGGACCTCGATCCGCACGAGCCGCGGATCGTCCCGGTCGACCTCCACCACGATGCTTCGCAGCGTCCGCACGGTGTTCTCGCGTGGATCCGCGGCCGAGCGGAACGCCGCGAAATCGTGCGTCCCCACGGCCAGGCTCGCCTCGGCCGCGGCGCGCGCGATCGACGCATCGTCCCGCATCTGATCCACGCGCCACACGCGCCCCTCGAGGAACGGATCCCGCACGAGATCACGGAGCACGAGGTACCGGTACCGCTTGCCCAGGCTCGCGAACCTCGGCGTGAAGCCACGCGGCACGATCGACGCGCGGCGCACCGCGATCTCCCACGGCAAGTGCCTCGCCGTGCCGAGCACCCATCCCCGCGTCGGGATCTCGCGCGAGGGATCGAACGCGACGCGCTGGCCGAAGGCGTGTACGCCCGCGTCGGTCCGGCTCGACCCGCGGATCTCGCGGATCGTGGGATCGATGGCTCGCAGCGCGTGGAGGAGCTCGCCTGCGATCGTGCGTCGATCGGGCTGGTGGGCGAACCCCGAGAAGGGGCGGCCGTCGTACGCGACGGTGAGGAGGATGCCGGCGGGAAGGGCGCCCCCGCCCCCGTCATCAGCGGACTCGCTCATGGCTCGGATGCGCGGCTAGTTGCCGCCGCCGCCGCCCGCGCCGCCGGGCTCGGGGCCTGCGCCATAGCCGTAGAGGCAGGCCTCGAGCTCGTAGCCCGTGACGTCCTTGCAGCACTCGGTCGCCGGGGAGACCTTGCCGTTCGCGATGCAGGCCGCGAAGGGGTTGCAGCCATTGTCGACGTCGTTGTGCCCGTCCTCGTCGATGTCTTGCTTGCACTCCGGCGTCGTGCCCTCCTCGGACGCGCACGCCGGCACGCCGCAGACGAGCGCCGCGAAGAGCGCCGCGAGGAGCGGGGAGGCCTTACCGAAGCCTTTCGTGGAAGCGGTAGGTTTCATCGAGGTCGTGCTCATGGCTGGAAAGAGGTGGGCTCGAACGCGCGGCGTGCGCTTTCGCGCGAGGCGAACCTTACCTTACCCATCCGCGGCCTCGGAGGGAACGTCCTCCGCGCGCATGTAAAACGAGATCGCCGTATCCCCGTAGATCCGCGTGTCGACACGGGCGAGCCGCGCGGGCGTGGGCGGGGCGTCGCGGCTCGCGTGTTCGAGCACGAGACGCGCCGACAGCGCCACGAGGTTGCTCGTTTCGGCGGCGAGCGCGCCCAGCACCCGGCCCGCCTCCACGAGCGCCGCGTACGGTGGATCGAGCAGGATCAGATCGAACGGGCCGAGCGGCGTGAGCGACGAGAGCGACGAGAGCGCGCGCGTCACCGGCTGCGTGATCACCCGCGACGCGCCTTCGATCCCCAGCGTGGCGAGGTTCTGGCGGAGGGTCGCGAGCGCGGGACGACCGTTCTCCACGAACACGGCGCGTGTGGCCCCCCGCGAGAGTGCCTCGATCCCGAGCGCCCCCGTCCCTGCGTAGAGGTCCAGCACGACTGCGCCCGACACGTCGCCGAGCATGCTGAAGAGCGCCTCGCGCACGCGATCACTCGTCGGACGCGTGGCGTGCCCGGACGGGGCCACGAGCCTGCGACCCCCGAGCACGCCGCCGATCACACGCATGGGCCCAAGCCCTGGGTCAGAAGCGGAAACCCACGTCGAGCTTGCCGCCGGTCCGATCGACGCGGGGCAGGATCATGAGACCCGTCTTGGGTTTTTCCTTCGCCGAGCCGCTCGTCGCGATCAGGTACACGCCCGCGCCGGCCGCGATGGCCGCGAGCGGGTAGAAGACGAGCTGAAGGATCTGCGCGGTGCCGCCCGGGTCGCAGAAACCGGCAATGTACGACGATTTGTCGCCAGGCGTCATCGCTGGCGTGGACTTTGTGTCGTCGCCGGTCGCGACATCGCAGACGTTGATCGAATCCGGGTAGGCCCCACGGATACGCCGGAGGGTCGCGTCGCCGGTCTCCGGATGCACGAGGCCATTGAGGCGGTTGACCTCGATGGTGCCGTAGAGACCCACCGCGCCGAACGCGACGCCCGCGCCGACCGCGGCGAAGCCCCCGATACGTTTCCAGTTCCTCGGCGAGGTGTCGCCTGCGAGGACGGGCGCGACGACCACGTCCGTCGGCGAGTTCGGCTTGACCGTGATCTCCGAGGACATGTCGGCGTACCCGGCCGCCTTGACCACGAGTTTGTGCGTGCCCGAGGGGACGAAAAACGTGCCTTCGCCGTTGGTCAACGCGCCGAGCGGCTGCCCGTCGACGAAGACCTGCCCGGCCACGCTGCCGGCCTTGACCTTGACCTCACCCTTGGGCGGGCCGTCGGTCAGCTTGTTCAGCGACTCCATCGCGACCTTGCGGAGCGCCTCGTCCTGCGACTCGGTGAGGTTCGCGCTGTAGTCGACCTTGTGGTTTGTCGTGCCCTTGCCGCGCACCCAGAAGTGCAGCTCGCCGACGACGTTGCCGGACTTGCCCTTGTCGAGCACGCCCCACACGTACCTGTCGGCCCGGATCTGATCGGCGATCCGCGACTGACATCCTGCGTCCGGCGGATCGGGGCACTTGAGCGAGAGCGTGAGCACCTCGAGCGAATAATCTCCTTCGCCCTGCGACCAGCCCGGGGTCGCCCGCACTGCGTTTCGCAGCGATTTCGTCAGCGCTTCGGCCTGATCGTCGGCGTCCATCGTCTGGATCGAAATGATGTGGATCGGCAGCGTATCGGGCCCTGGCTCGGAGGCCTGGGCCGCGCCGACGGACATCCACGCCGAAAGCGCGAGCGTCGTCGCAAGACCGTATCGGGGTGCGCGCATGGTCATCTTCCGCTCTCTCTTCTCCGCAGAGCCACGTTAGCCTCCCTTGGGCTCGTTCCGCAATTATGCGGTGACGTGGTCGGATGGATCGGCAGAAGCTCAGCCGATCTCCACCTTGCTCCACATGTCGCGCCGCATCTTCTCCTTGCGGCGGTCGGTCCGCGTCACGAGCCTTGCCGCGCCCCAGGCCGCGAGGAGCTGCCCCTCCTGCCCGAGGCCCGGGAGCACGCTGCGACCCACGAGCAAGGTCCGCTCGATCGGCCCTCGAATCGGCTCGCCGCCGAGCCCCAGATACCCCGGCGGATCGACCTCGAGCTGCCGCAGCATCGGCTCCGCCGCCATCCCGGCCCCCACGCCTGTCCCCACCCCCACGAGCGAGCCCCGATCCACGGCACGGAGCCGCCCGTCCTCGTACACCCAGACCGGAAGACCGTCGTGCACCGAGTCGACCACGCACAGGTGGCGCTCCAGGAAAGGCAGCTCCGCGGCGAGCGTCGACAGCACCACCTCGCGCATGCCGAGCAGCGGGATCGGGCTCCGATCGGGCAAAAGGACCTCCGCCACGAGCAGCGACTCGCCCCGGATGCCCGGCATGGCGTGACGCTCGAGGTGGATCACGGGGCGAAGCGAGACCGGCGGCGCGCTCGATCGGGGACCTGCTCCCGCCGGGCGCAAGGGCTTCGACCCAGGACGATCGCCGGGGAGCACAAAACTCTCGACGCCGAGCGGCGCGGGCAAACCCTCGTCGCGCACCACCAGCGTCACGACGAACCGCCCGATCGACGAGGTGATCCGCGGCCATTCACGCTGAGCGCGTTTGTGCAGGCCCTCGCCCTGGGAGAGGGCTGCGAGGCCCTCGCCGTCGAGGTCGGTGATCACGAAGCTCGCGCCCGTCGGTCCCTCGTCGCCGTCCACGATCACGCCCGCCGCCGAGCCACGCCGCAGATGCAAGGCCCGCGCGCGGGCAGACAGCATGCAACGTCCGCCGTGCGCGACGATGCGATCGACGAGGAACTGTTCGAGCTCGTCCTCGCCGCCGGGCAACGTGTAGAGGCCGCGGGTCCAGGCCCCGTGCAGGCGCGCGACGGCGAAGGGCGGCGGTAACGAAGAGAGGTCCGTCGCGAACGAGACCGAGGACGTCACCACCTGCCGGAAGAAGTGCCCGCGCGGCAACTCCACCAGGAGATCCGCGTCCGGCTCGGCGCGCACGTAGGGCAACATGGCCGCGTATCGCCCCGTCTCGCGACGCTCCCAGAACGTGCCCGGCGGCCACACCGCGTCGCGCTCGAAGGCCTCGTCGGCCGCGCCGTTCACCCGCGCGAGCTCCGCGTAGAGATCGTCGACCACGCGGCGCACCTCGGGCATCTCGCGATCGATCTCGCGACCAAAAAGCACGAGGTCCGGCGGGATGTCGAGCCTGCGCCGCGGCGCCAGCACTTGCATCATCGGCGAGGCTGACACCACGCGACGTTTCCACGTCTGCGACTGCGCGAGCTCCACGAGCACACGCGTCCACACCGGAGAGCTCGCCGCGAGCATGGTGAACGCGCGCCTCCGCAACGTGCGTTCGCCGAGCCGATAACTCGCCGGTTTTCCTCCCTGGCCGAGCACGAGCACCGTGAAGTCGCGCCGCGCGAGCAGCGCCGCCGTCACGAGCGCGCCGAACGAGCGGCCGAGGACCACGACGTCGAAGTGCTTCGAGGTCACGCGCGCCCTCCCTCAGTCGTTCGTCGCCTCGACCCCGAGCGCGAAAGACGCCCCGGCGAGCTCGACGCGTGGCCTGCCCGAGGGCGCGGCCGCCGGCAACACCGTGAGGTTTCCCGCGGCGATCGCGGCGAGCACGTGCACCAGCAATTCATGCTCGCGGGCCAGGATCCGCGCGGACAAACTCTCCTCCGTGTCGCCGACCTGCACCGGCACGGCAGCCTGGGCGAGGATCGGCCCCGTGTCCGTCCCGGCATCGACGAGGTGCACCGTGCAGCCCGTGATCCGCACCCCGTGCGCGAGCGCCTGCGCCTGCGCGGACACGCCTGGGAAGGCGGGCAGAAGCGACGGGTGAATGTTGAGCACCCGGCCTGGAAACGCGTCGAGCAGGACGTCCGTGACGATCCGCATGAAGCCCGCGAGCACCACCCACGTCGCGCCTGCCTGGCCGAGCTCTCGGGCGAGCGCGGCGTCGAAGGACGCTCGGTCCGGATGATCCTTGTGGCTCAGCACCTTCGTCGGCACGCCGGCCGCTTCCGCCCGCGCAAGGCCCGGGGCGCCTGCGCGGTTCGAGATCACGATCCGGACGCGCGCGTCGAGCTCGCCTTTCGCGATCGCGTCGAGGATGGCCTGGAGGTTACTGCCGCGGCCGGAGATGAGCACACCGAGGTCGAGGGTCATCGGGCGGTGCCATCGTAGCCGAGGACGGGGTGCGCGCATCGCCCCGGCGAACTTCCGGGTATCATCGCGCCGTGCGACCCGCTCCTTCGTGCTTTCTTGCCGTGTTCGCCGCGCTGCTCCCCCTCGCGTGCCAATCCCGCTCCTCGCCCGTCCCCGCGGGAGACGGCGGCATGCCACGTACGATCCTCGTGACCGCAGGCGACGCGGTGGGCCTCTCCTCGCTCGCCGTCGGCAACGGAAGCGCGCTCTTCACGATGCCCGAGCGGTTGCCTTTGCTGATCGAGCTCTCGCCCGGCGGCGCCGAGGTTCGTCGAAGTGTGGTGCGCGGCGCGCCCGACGGCCTCGACTTCGAATCCCTCGCCTGGCTCGCCGGGGAAGAATTCGCCATCGGCACCGAGGGCGGCTGCGCGTCCGGCGGCGACCGCATCCTCTTCGCCACGCGCGAGGGAGACGGCGCCCGCGTCACGCGAATGCTCGACGTCCCGCTCTCGCTCTGGGGCACGTCGTGCGACAAGACCCACGGCATCGAGGGCCTCTGCTCCGCTTCGGGGAAACTCGTCGCGGCCATCGAGAGCGCGATGAACGGCGACGACAAGGCGCGCCTCGCCCCGATCGCGCGTATCGACGTGGCGACGGGCGAGCCGGCGGCATTTCGTCTTTCGCTCACGAGCACGAAGGATGAAAAGGGAAAACTCTCGAGCCTCGATTGCCGCGCCAAAGGGGACACGATCGAGGTGCTCGCGCTCGAGCGTCACTTCGCGGTCTCGCGGATCCTCTCCTTCACGATCCCCCAGACCGGCCCCGGCACGGAGGCCCCGATCGTGCCCCGCGTCCTCGTCGACCTCTCGCCCCACACGAACGGCGGAAAACGCAATTTCGAGGGAATCGTTTGGCGGGACGAAACCCATGCGCTGCTGATCGTCGACAATCAGTATGGCGAGAAGGTCTCGGGGGCGAATGAGTTCATCGAGGTGGTGTTGCCTTGAGGTGAGGGTTTGTCTCAGCCCCCGCCGCCCCGCCCCAGCATTCCGACGAGCGGCAGCCACAGCTCCTTCACCGACGAAAAACGTTCCAGCGGATCGATCGCCAGCGCGCGCTCCACCCACGCGTCAATCGCGGGCGGCAGATCCGGCCGGAGCGCGTGCAGGCTCGGCCTCTTGCCGCGCGTGCTCATCTTCACGACCTCGATCAACGTGTCCGCGGGAAATGGCACCTGCCCCGCGAGCGCCCGGAAGATCACCGCACCCAGCGCGTACACGTCGGCCGCGGGCGTGACCTTGTCGGGCCTACCCTGCCAGCCCTCGGGCGCGATGTACGACGGCGAGCCCACGACGAGCCCATCCTGCGTGAGCGGCGTCGACACCGACAGCACCTTCACCAGGCCAAAATCGAGCAGCCGCACCGGCCCTCGCGCCGTCGTTTCGAGCACGAAGATGTTCGCCGGCTTGATGTCACGGTGCACGATCCCCCGCTCATGCGCGATGTCGAGGGTGTCCACGATCGGCGACATCAGCTCGAACAGCTTCGAGCGCGAGAGCCTGCCGATCTCGCGCTCGTGGTCGACGAGGAATCGCTCGAAGTCCTTGCCGCGCAAGAGCTCCATCACGATGTACATCTGCCCGGACTTCGATCGGTTGAACGCGAAGATCTGCACCGCGCTCGTGCCGGAAAGGGCGCCCATCGCGCGTGCCTCGCGCCGCATTCGTGTCGCGAACTCGGGTGCGTCCGCGACCTCGGGGCGCAGGAACTTGACGGCCACGGGCGCACCGATGTCGAGGTCCTCGGCCTCGTAGACGGTGCCGTGCCCGCCTTCGCCGATCCGCCGCAGGATCCTGTACTGACCGTCGATCACCTCGTTTACCTGAGCCATCCCCGATCCTCCGCGCACGCGACCCAAGGCCGGCCGTCAGGTGCCATCCTACACACCGCGCTGGACTTGTCAGGACCGTGGGTCCAGAAACCTTTCTATCTATCCGCGACGCACCGCCGGGAGACAGAACCATGTTCGAACGACGTTTCCATCCCAACGCTGCCCATCCCCTCGCCCGCGCAGCCGCGCTCGCGGCGCTCACCCTGCTCGGCGCGGCTTGCGGCGCCAAGGTCGTCGTCGACGACGCCACGGGCGGCGGCGGCGGCAACGGCGGCAACGGCCCCATCGGCGCCGGCGGCAACGGCCCCATCGGCGGCGAGCTTCAGTGCGGCGACGAGCCCATGATCGGCAAGATCGTCGCCGTATGCGTATCCATGGACGGCGACTTCTGCCCTCCCGCGCAAACGACCCCCGGCCTCCTCGGCGTCCTCGCGAACGCGATGGGCGTCTGCACGGAGACGAACCCCACGGCCTGCTGCAATCAGCCCGCGTTGCGCCAGGTCGTCTGCGACTTGGCGCCCGTGGGGAGCGAGTGTTGCTACCACGCACATTACATTGAAAACGTGGTGTGCCAGTAAGACACTGGCACGTCGCGTGCCCTCGTGATCCTCGGAGACCCATGCGTACGCTGATTCCCCTCTTGATCGCCTGCTCGGCCCTTTCGGCATGCCGCGACGCCGCGCGGGATTCCACGCCACCGCCGACCCCGGACGCCTCCGCGACGGCAAAACCCCCGCCGACCGTCCCTCCCGAGCCTCCAGCACCCGTGAAGCCCGCACAGCCGCCGTTGCCTCCGCCGGGGACGAAGGAGACCGGGGAGACTGCGCCCGAGGTTTTCGAGGGGACGGCCGGGGCCGTCGAGAAAAAGATTCCCGAGGTGCATACGGTCGAGCTGCGTTCGGTCCGGGCCGCCAAGCATCCCGGGTTCGATCGGGTCGTGTTCGAATTCTCGGGAAACGCGCTCCCGGGGTATCGGACCGAGTACATCGACAAGCCGGTGCGCCGCTGCGGCACGGGCGACGCCGTGGAAATGGCCGGGCAAGGATGGCTGAAGATACGAATGACGCCGGCGCGGGCCCATGACGACGCCGGTCGCGCCACCGTGGGCCCGAGCGAACAGCGCCCAGGGCTGCCCGTGCTGCTCCAGCTCTCGCCGACCTGCGATTTCGAGGGAGAGCTGAGCTTCGTCCTCGGGGTCGCGTCACCGAATCGGTATCGGGTCCTCGAGCTCCGGGACCCGCCGCGGATCGTCGTGGATGTAAGGCAATAAAATGAAGACCATCGCTGATATTCCCGTCCTCTCTGGACAAACGTTTTCCGGACATGCCCAAGAGTTCCGGACGACACAGGCCGCGATTCTCTTGCGTGTCATGCGCGAGCTCGACGACGTGGGGCAGATTCGATTCTTCAACTTCCCGCTCGTCGTCTTTTGCGCGCCGGAGCTCGTGCACGAGGCGCTCGTCGAGAAGCAAAAGAGCTTCGGAAAGAGCCTCGCCATCAAGATGATGTTTTACCCCTTCGCCGGACGCGGCCTCTTCACCAGCGAAGGCGAGCCCTGGCGCAAGCAACGCAAGCTCATGGCGCCCCTCTTCAACCCGGGCGCAATCAAGAGTTATGCGGCCACAATGAACGGCGTCATCACGCGTTGCCTCGACGACTGGAAGGACGGCACCGTCATCGACGCCGGGCGCGAGATGACGCGTATCACCATGGGTATCGCCGGCAAGACCCTCTTCGACGCCGACACGACGGATGAATCCGACGAGCTCAGCGACGCGGTCCGGGCCATGTTCGAATACCTCGGCGACCAGACCGCCAGCGTCTCGATCGTCGTGCGCGCGTCGATCGGCGGTCTCCTGCTCGACTTGAAAGACCTCCCCGCTCCCCTCGAACGAGCCCGCCATGCGATCCTCGAAGCGCTCCACCAGCCCGTCCCCTTGCCCACGAAAAAACGTCGTCGGGTCCTCGCGTCGCTCCGGATGCTCGATGACCGGATCCAGCGCATGATCACCGATCGGCGCCAGAAGGGCGGCGAAAGGCAAGATTTGCTCTCCCGCCTGCTCGCCGCGCGCGACGAGGACGACGGCTCGTTCATGACCGACCGCCAGGTGCGGGACGAGGCCATGACGCTGTTCATCGCCGGACACGAGACGACCGCGACGTCCACGACCTGGGCCCTCTACTTTCTATCACGCCACCCTGACGTCTATCGCCGCTGGAAAGAGGAAGTCGCCGGGCTTTCTGGAAAAACGCCTAACGCCGAGGACGCCCCCCGGCTCGAATATACCCGCGGCGTTTTCCGGGAAACGATACGGCTCTATCCCCCGGCCTACGCCCTCGATCGCGTGACCATCGAGGACGTCGAGATCGGCGGATACCGCCTGCCCAAGGGGACGGCGATCATCATTCCGATCCACGCGCTCCATCGGCGCGAATCGATCTTCCCGGACCCGGAGCGCTTCGATCCCACGCGTTTTTCCCCGGAGGCCGAGGCCAAGCGCCCGCGCGGCGCCTACGTCCCCTTCGGCGCGGGCCCGCGGATCTGCATCGGCGCGACCTTCGCCACCCTCGAAGCGGAGCTCTTGCTCGCGCAGATCGCCCAGCGCTTCGATTTCGAGCCCGTGGACCGGGATCCCATCGGCCCCGATTACCTCACGGCCCTCCGGCCCGAGAGGCCCGTGCTCCTCCGCGTGCGGGCGCGGCAGCCGTCGAACTAATCCAGCGTTCCATTGAATCCCACGAACGCCCCGCCGGCCGGCAGGGGCCCTCCCATCATCCCCGAGACACGCGAGCCCTCCTCGGCCTCCGGCCGGTGCAGCCACGGCACCACGAAGCCAACCGCCGATCCCACGACGGCGCCCACCATCACGTCCGTGAAATAATGTTTGTCTGCGGCCATCCGCAGATACCCCGTCGTCGCCGCGATCGTCAGCCCCGTCGCCCAGATGAAGGGCGCCGCGCGATATCCTTTCAGCGTGGCCACGGTCCCGGCCGAGACCGCCGCGGAGAACGTGAACGAGGTGTGGCCCGAAAAAAACGACAGGTTCTTGTCGCGGCTCTCCCTCTCCTCCGCGGTCCCCGTTCCATAATGCAAGAGCGGGCGCGCCCGCCCCACGGAATACTTGACGATCTGCGTGAGGTCCGCGGCCACGACCATGGATTCGAGGATCACGAGCGCGTCCGTCCCCCATTCCGCGAATGTGCCGCCGCTCGTGTACACGATCGCCGCATCGAATCCGAACGCCGCAAGCGGCGCGAGCGCGAAGCCCGTGATGTCGCTCATCCGGGCCGCGATCTTCCTGTCGCTCCAGCGCAATCCATTCTGGATCGTGTCGTCGACCCCCGGGGGTTTGCACCACCGGCATGCCGCGGGCGCGATCCTCGATTTCAGGATCTCCGTCGTGATCCACGCCGCGCCGCCCACGCCCGTCACCGTCAAATCGATCGGCAGGGACACGCGCATCTGCGGACGAGCGCGCGGCGGCGGCGCGTCCTCTGCCAGCGCACCCGCGGGCACGAGCGTACACGTGACGAGGACGAACGAAAGCATCGAGCGCGACATCACAGACATGCGGGGATGCTACATGAAGTCCCGCGCGAGAGAGAAACCCCCGCGCTCTGCACCGAAACGCTCGAACGACCCCGAAACCATGGATGACGCTCGAACGGCCCCGGCTCCCGCCCCCTCCTTTCGCACGATCGAAGCGCCACGCGCGGGCGAGCTGCTCGTCGTCGTCGGCCCCACCGCGAGCGGCAAGACCGCGCTCGCGATTCGCCTCGCCGAGCGCCTCGGCGGCGAGATCATCAGCGCCGACAGCGTGCAGATTTATCGCGGCTACGACGTCGGCTCGGGCAAACCCACGGCCGAGGAGCGCGCGCGCGCCCCGCATCACCTCGTCGACGTGGCCGACGCGCTCGCGCCCCTCGACGCGCAGGCCTTCGCCGAGCTCGGGCAACGCGCGATCGAAGACGTCACGCGCCGTGGCCGCGTGCCCATCGTTTGCGGCGGGACGTTCCTCTGGATCAAGTCGCTCGTCTACGGCCTCGCCCCCGCGCCGCCCGCCGATGCGGCCCTCCGCGCGCGCCACGCCGCGTTCGTGGAGACCGAAGGCCGCGCGGCCCTGCACGCCCGGCTCGCCGAAGTGGACCCCGAGAGCGCATCGAGGCTCGCGCCGAACGACTTCATCCGCGTCAGCCGCGCGCTCGAAATCCACGAGCTCTCCGGCAAACCCCAGAGCCAGTGGTTCGCCGAGCACGGCTTCCGCGAAAAACGCCACGACGCGCGGTTCGTCGGGGTCGCGTGGCCCCGCGAGGCGCTCGACGATCGCATTCGCGAACGCGTCGCGCGGTGGCTCGAAGCGGGATGGATCGACGAGGTGCGCGCGCTGCTCGACGCGGGCCACGCCTCCGCGCGGCCCATGGGATCGGTGGGGTACAAACAGGTGCGCGCATTCGTCGAGGGAGAGATCCGTCGCGAGGATCTCGACGAAACGATCGTGCGAGCGACGCGGGTCTTCGCGCGCCGACAACGCACGTGGCTGCGTGACGAGCCCGTGCTTTACGCCGCGCTCGACGCTTGATCGATCAAGCGCCCTTGTCGGTCACGTCGACCGTGATGACGACCGAAAGCAGGACCATGCCCTTCGCGGTGTCGAGCTTCTGCTCCGCCTCTTTCATCGCCTCGACGAGCAACGCGCGCGCGGCCCTTTTGTCGGGCACCGATCCGCGCCGCTCCACGCTCACCCGCGTGATGGGCACGACGCCCTCGGACGTGAGCGTCTGCGTGAGGGCCGCGCGTTTCGCAGACCGCGGCCTCGTCGCGCTCGGCGGCGGCGGCGACGCGCGCGACGCCTGAATATGCACATCCGCGGGCGCCACCACGCTCGTGAGCACTGCGCTCTTCGGCAGACCGCCGTCGTCGTGTCCATCCCGCACGCCGCCGTCGGCTGCGCTCGGCGCCCCGCTGAGCAGGTACGCCTGCGCGGCGCCTGCGACCATGCGCAGCTCGACGGCGAGGGACCTGCGCATCTCGTCTTGCCGCAGGATCGAGCGCGCCTCGCGGAGATACTTCGAGGCCGAAAGATCGTACTTCTCGCGCCCTGCGAGTTGCTTCAGCACGCCGAGCACGAGCGGATCGTCGAGCGTCTCCAGGGATTCGGTCGCGGCGGCGAGGCTCGCCTGCACGGCGGACGAGCTCGTCTCGAGGCGCGCGGCGGCCAGCGCTTCGACTACCTCGCGGACGTCACGGGGCGTCTTTCCCGCGATCGATTCGCAGAGCGCGCGTGCGCTGCGGGCCGTTCGTAACCTGTCGCAGTCGTGGTCGATCCCGAGCTCTGCCGTGCGTGCTTCGAGCACCTCGACGAGCTTGCGTGTGGCGGGCGCGATGCTCCGCACGACCTCCAGCACTTTTCGTCCGAGCTCCTCCAGGTTCTTCGCGGCGAGCGTACGCTCCGTGAGGCTCACGCCGAGGATCCCCGTCCCGAGAACGACGGCCCGCGCCCACGTCGTCGGCTCCGGCAACGCGCTCGTGTCCGTTCCCGTCCTGCTCTTCCCCATTCGACCTCTCCGCGGCGGAGTATAGGCGAAACGGCCTCGTTCGTGCCATCATGGTTTCATGCAGGTCGACGCGGAGCTCTGCGGCGGAAACATTTTCGTCGTCGGTCATCGGAACGGCACCATGGAGATCGGTCTCCGCTCGGATAACGCGGCCAATATCCTGCAATGGTTCCATTTTCGCGTCCACACGAGGCCCTTCGCGAGCGTGAAGCTCGCCATCACCAACGCGATGACTGCCACGTTCTCCGGAGGGTTCTTCGATTACCAGGCGTTCGCCTCCTACGATCTCGACCACTGGTTTCGTGTCCCCACCGAGATGGATGGCGGCCGAAGGCTCGTCATCCACCACAGGCCCGAGCTCAGCACCACGTATTATTCGTATTTCGCAGCTTATCCACTCGCTCGAATCGCCTCGCTCCTCGGCGTCGTCGAACGCTCGGAGCGGGCGCGCGTGATCCAGATCGGCTGGAGCGTCGAGGGACGCCCGCTCCCGCTCGTGATCTTGGGCCAGGAGCGTCCGGGCAAACGACGCGTGTGGATCGTGGCGCGGCAGCATCCTGGCGAGACCATGGCTTCGTGGTTCGTCGAGGGCGCCATCACCCGCCTCCTCGGCGAGGACGAAGCGTCGGTGGATGCGCTTCTCGACGAGGCCGTCGTCTACATCATGCCGAACATGAACCCGGACGGCAGCACCCGGGGCAATTTCCGGACGAACGCCGCCGGCAAGGATCTCAACCGCGAATGGCTCTTCCCGGACGCGAGGACGAGCCCGGAGGTCCTCGCCGTACGCAACCTCATGGAGGAGACGGGCGTGGACCTTTTCCTCGACGTGCACGGCGACGAGGACGCCTATACCGCCTTCGCCATCGGCTGCGAGGGCAGCGTCACGTATTCGGACCGGATCCATGCCCTCGAGCGTCGCTTCGCGCAGAGCCTCGCCCAGCGCGACGGCAGTTTTTCCTCCCGCTACGATTACGGCGCGAATGACCCCGGCAAGGGCGACATGTCCATCGGGAACAACTGGGTCGGCATGCGTTTCAATTGTTTGTCATTGACGATCGAGATGCCTTTCAAGGCCGTCCCCCAGCTGGGCGGCTTCGGGCCCGAGCATGCATCCCAGCTCGGCCGCTCCTCGATGGATGTCGTGCTGGAGTCGCTCGGCGTGCTGCGCTGACGTGCTAGGGTGGCGCCTTCGATGCTCGCTCGCCTCCTCTCCGTTTGGCGGCGCCTCCCCGCGCTCCTCGGCCGCGCCCTCCCCTGGCTCGTCGGCCTCGGCGCGGGTGCGTACGTCGTCCTGTATTTCGTGCTCGCCGTCTTGCACCTCCGGTATCCATTCGAGCTCGAATGGATGGAGGGCGGCTCGGTCGACCACGTGCGCCACATCCTCGCGGGAAAACGCCTCTACGTTCGCCCCACGATCGAATTCGTCCCCTTCATTTACACGCCGCTCTATTTCTACGTTTCGGCGGCGGTGAGCCGGGTCTTCGGCGTCGGTTTTTTTTCGCTGCGCCTCGTCTCGGTCCTCTCCTCGCTCGGCTGCCTCTCGCTCGTCGGCCTCTTCGTCCATCGCGAGACGAAGAGCCGCCTCGCCGCGATGCTCGCCGTGGGCCTCTTCGCGGGGACCTACCGGGAGAGCGTCGCATTCATGGACATCGCGCGGGTCGATTCGCTCGCGCTCCTCTTTTTCCTCGCCGGCCTCTTCGTGCTCCGTTTCCGCGAGGGCCACGCGTGGCGGCTCGGCGCGGCGGCCTTGTTCTTGCTGTCGTTCCTCACGAAACAATCGATGCTCGTGGCCGCGGCGCCGCTCGCGGTGTACGCCCTCTTCGCGGACGGCTGGAAGCGGGGGCTCGCGTTTGGCGTGTCCCTCTTTGGCTTCATGGGCCTCTCGATTTTCGCGCTCGACCGGCTGCACGGCGGCTGGTTTCGTTATTACGTCTTCTTTTTGCCCTCGCAGCACCCGCGCGTGCCGGCGATGTGGGTCGATTACTGGATCGAGGACCTCTTCGCGCCGCTGGCCCTCTCCTTCGCCGCCGCGCTCTACTGGTTCGCGACCTCGGGCGAGGGCGCGCGTCGGGCGCGGCTCTTCTGGTTTTTCGCCGCGGCGGGGGCGCTCGGGACGTCCTGGGGCGGGCGGCTCCACGCGGGCGGCTGGCCGAACGTGCTTTTGCCTGCGTTCGCCGTGCTCGCCATTCTGTTTGGCCTGGGCGTCGCTGCCGCGCTGGAAAACGCGAGCCAGGCGCCCGAGGCCCAACGCGGCCGCCTGCGCGCTGCTGCGTTGGGCGTCGCGGCCCTTCAGCTCGCCTGCGTCGTCTACGATCCGAGCCGCCTCGTGCCCTCGCGAAGGGACGAAGAGGCCGGTCACGCCTTCGTGAAGACCCTCGCCGCATTGCCTGGCGACGTGTGGGTACCGGCGCACGGGTATCTGCCGGCGCTCGCGGGCAAACGCACGTTCGCGCACGAGATGGCCATGCAGGACATCCTGGGCGTCGGCGGCGGGCCGGCCGGGATCACGCTCCGGGACGAGATACGCGAGGCGCTGAAGACACAACGATTCGGCGCAGTCGTGTCGGACACCGATTTCTACAAGCGAGAGATCGCGGCGTTTTACCAGAGAAACGAGAAGGAACCCGCGCTCTTCGTGGGGAGCGATTTTTTCCCCGTCACGGGGATGCGGACGAGGCCGAGGGCCGTGTTCCATCCGCGCCCGGCGGGGCAGCGGCGGTGAGGGGCGCGATTACCTCGCCCACAATGCGGAGAGATTGAGCTCCACGGCCTCGAACGGCTCCACGCGCACGCGCATGTCCCCCTCGTATGTCTCGACCAAGACCCATTGCCCGTCCGTGAGCCGGTAGAGCTCGAGCGTTTGCGATGTGGGGTTGATCAGCCAGTAATGTTTCACGCCCTCGCGACGGTAGATCCGCATCTTCTTGCCGCGGTCGATCGCCTCTGTACTTTCCGAAAGGATCTCGCAGACCCAGTCGGGCGGAAGCGTGAACGCGGCGACGTCAGGCATCTGCGGCATACGCTCGCGACGCCAGCCGGCGAGATCCGGGCTCATCTTGTCGGGACGCGGACCGAGGTGGAGTTCGGGCTCGTCGAGGAGGATCCACCCGCTCGGTCCGCTGTCATCGTCGTACGGACCGAGCACACGCCCGAGGCGCGACGAGGCCCGCATGTGCACGGCACGCGGACGGGGAAAGAGGTGCAGTTCTCCGTCCAGAATCTCCGCGACCTCCAGCTCCGACGCCGCCTCGTAGGCAGCCTCGACCTCGAGGGCGTTCGGCGGTGGGGACCCGATCGCGGCGGCCTCGACACTCATGGCCCCCATCCTACCACGCTCACGGCCCGATCAAAAACGTCACCGCCTCCCCCGCGAACGGCCCTCCGTCTTGCGCCACGCGGTTGTCCTCGAAGATCGCGTTCGTCACGACGAGCGTGATCGGTTCTCCCGCCAGCGCGAGCTTCGTCCACGAGGCCGCGTCGAACGTGTACGCGAGTTCGGTCGTGAAGACACGCACGAGATCCGGGGTCTTCGGCGTCGAGAACGAAAGGAGATACGCGCGTCCATTCACGGGCGCGCCGTGCGCAAACGCCTCGCGCGGGCCGAACCACGAGGCGAGCGCTGCCGCGGCCCCGACGAACCTCGCTCCAGGCGAGACCTCGCGCGACGCGGAGGAACCCTTCACGTGCCATTCGATCGTCGGCGGCACGTCCTTCGGCAAAGTCGCGCCCGTGGCCGGCGTATCCACCACGACGGCCTGGGCCGCATCGGTCTTCGGCGTCGCGAGCAAAAGGGCGGAGAGCGCCTCGTCCGTCGCCGCCCCCGCATAAATCACGCCCGCGAGATCAGGCTCGTTCGACGTGGGCGGCTCACCCGTCCCGCCTCCGCCACACGCGCCCACGCTCGTCCCGACGAAGACCACGCCCGAAAGCGCGACGATGGTCGCGATCCGTCCGATTCTTTTCACGGCATTCCTCCTGCGTTGTCCTGCTTCCACGGATCCGACAAACGCGGATCCGCGAGCAACGCCTCGTCCGTCAACGACGCGAGGAAAGCAAGGACGTCGGCCTTTTCCTCCTCGGTCAACGTGAAACCATTGATGAGCTCGCTCTTGTAGGGGTTCGTGCTCCCCACGCCAGCGTACGGGCCATCCGCGAGGGTGCGCCCGCCGGCTGCGTAATGGTCGAGCACCTCCGCGAGCGTCGTGATGCTGCCGTCGTGCATGTAGGGCGCCGTGACCGCGATGTTCCGCAAGCTGGGCGCGCGAAACCGGCCCATGTCCGTGGAGACGCTCGTGACCTCGTAAACGCCACGATTGCCCTCCGGATACGCGCCGGCGCCGCCGATGTTGTAGAGGCCGGTGTTGTGGAACATCGACTCGGCGAACGTGCTGCCGTCGTGTTTCACGGAGTCGGAGAAATTGAAGCCTCCATGGCAATGGAAGCATTCGAGTTTCTCCGAGAAGAATAGGTCCTTGCCGCGCTTTTGCGCGCTCGAGAGCGCCTTCGGATCGCCGGCGTAGTTGTAACGATCCCAGGGCGAACGATAGGAGATGACGCTACGCTCGAACGCGCCGATCGCACGGAGGACGTTTTCCAGCCGCAAAGGCTCGTCCTCACCGGGGAAGGCCGTGGGAAAAAGCTCCTGGTAGAGGGGCTCGGCGCGAAGACGGTCGAGGAGCACACCTTCCATTCCCGCGAGGCCGAGCTCGACGGGGGTCTCGCCGAAGAGGGGCAAAAGCGCCTGCTCCTCGAGCTCCGTGATCAGCGGGTTTGCCCAGGTGAGCGTGGACAGATACCCCACGTTCACGATCGACATGGATCCGCGCGGGTGCGCCTCGCCCGTCGAGCCGAGCCCCGCGGCGCGGCCGTCGGTGAATGCGAGCTTCTGGTCGTGGCAGGAGGCGCAGCTCTGGGTTTGATTGCCGGACAAACGTTTGTCGTAAAAGAGGCGACGCCCGAGCTCGACCTTGTCCACGGACATGGGGTTTTTCTCGGGAACCTTGGGCTTCGGATACCCCGGCGGCAGGCCCCAGTCCCAGGCGGCAGGGGCCGGGTTCTCCGGCTCGATCGGCCCCCCACCCTCGCCGCCGCAACCGACAGCAGCGCCGAGGAAAACGAGGGCCGCGATGGAAGGACGCGCGGGGAGGAACGGGGTTTTCATGGTTTCACTCTGCCGCGAAGAGCTTCTGTTCGTCCGGATGAACCGAGCCGTCGTCCACGTGGATGCCGAGCCGGCCCATGACGGCCAGGCATTCGGGATCGTCCGAGCCCGCCATGCAGCCCGGCGCGCCGCCCATGTTCTGGGAGAGGTCGTTCTCCGCCACGAGCGCGCCGTAATCGACGACGATCTTGCCCGCGAGCGGATCGAAGCCCGAAAGAAGCACCTCGGGGCGGTTCGGCCTGTCGCACGTGGTGACGTTGCCCGCGCCGTCTTCGGTGCATCCCGTGCTGCCGACGTGCACGTTGAACGCCGTTCCGCCCGCCGTGGGCGCGGCGTCGACGCGCAGGAACTTGTACCCGCCGTTCCAGTTCCAGAACAAAGCGCTCAGGTTGAGCGGCGAAGGCGCCGTGGCCACGTCGCCATGATTCAAATCGAAAGGCACGCCGACGGTGAAGGAAACGCCGTCGTACGTCCCCGCGGCTACCCTGCCGCGAATCGTGGTGTTCGTCTCGGTCGTGCCATTCGCGCAGGCGCCGGCCTTGTCCTCGAAATCGAGCAGCGCCAGGTTCTCGTGTTGCCAGAGGCCGTCCTCGTCGAGGTCGACCCGGACGGGCGCGCCGTCTTTGCGGAGGAGACGCACGTCGTGCACGTAGAGGCGATAGTCGGTGATCCTCACCTCGGTGGAGGCGCTCCCGGCGGTGAAGTTTTTATTGCAATCGAATACCTCGTTTCCGACGCGCCCCTCGAAAGCGAGGGTCACGGACGCGAGCTCCGGGCCGCCGCCCGCCGATCCGCCGGCGCCACCGGAGCCGCCGCTGCCGCCCGATCCGCCGCTGCCGCCGCCGCCGTCACCACACCCCGCCACGAGCACCACGCCGAGCGCCACGATCACCCAAGATCCACCAAGTCGAAGAGCCACGTCTCACCTCCGTCCGAAAAGCCTTGCACCGGTCCGTACGAACGGGCAATGCGACAAATTGATGCATCCCTCGTGCCACGCGGCTCCGAGCCTCCTCCGGCGCGCGAGCAATGCCATTGACGGAACCTTGCGGGGATGTTGAACCAGCGCGGATCGGCGCGCAAGCCACGTGCGTCGAGGCTTCGTTTCCTGTACCGTGCCGCCCATGTTCGTGAAGCTCCTCCGCATCGGGTTCGTGACGGCCCTCTCGGCCGCATTCGCCTGCGGCCAGGCACCTACGCCTCCGGCCGCGTCTCCAGGAACCGGGTCCGCGGGACCCGAGGATCCGGCCTCGCCCACGGTCACCGTTGGAAAAGACGGCGAAATGGCTGGAGCGGCCGCGCCAGGCGCCGACAAGGGCGGACCCGCCCGCCCAGCGGCGCGCGGCGGGGCAGGCGTCATGGGAGGCGCCGCCGAAGGGGATGGCGACATCGCCATGATTGGCAGCGGCGGCCCCGGGGACAGGCCCGTGGGCCCGGCCGAGCTCGGCACGTGGACCGGCGGAAACGACGCCGACGCAGGGGAAGGCGCGAAATCCCCCGTGCCCGTCACGGCGGCGGATCCGAGCTGGGGCAGCCCCAAAGCGCTCGTCACGATCGTCATGTTCTCCGACCTCGAGTGCCCCTTCTGCTCGCGCGCGGCGGGCACGCTCGCGGAGCTCCAGCGCATCTACGGCAAGGATCAGCTCCGGATCGTCTGGAAAAACACCCCGCTCCCCTTCCACAAGCACGCGCGCCCGGCGGCCGAGGCGGCGATGGCCGTGTTCAAGCTGAAGGGCTCGCCCTGGTTCTGGGCGTATCACGACGTGCTCTTCGCGGGCCGGATCGACGCGCAGGTGATCGACGCCGCCCTCCCGCGCGGGCTCTCGCGCAAGAACATCGACGCGGCGCTGGCTAGCGGCGAGATCGCAAAGAAGGTCGACGAGGACATCGAGCTCGGCAAAAAGATCGGCGTGACGGGGACGCCGGCCTTCTTCATCAACGGCGTGTTCCTCAGCGGCGCGCAGCCGGTCGACAAGTTCCGCTCGGTGATCGACGAGCAAATCGCCGCGGCGCGCAAGGCGACGGCGAGCGGGACCGCGGCCGAAAAGGTCTATGCGGTGCTCACGGCGCAAAACTACAAGAAGCCGGAGGACAGGCCCGGCGCGTCGCCGAGCAAACCCGCCGAGGACCCGAAGACGGTCTGGCGCGTGCCCGTCGACGGTTCGCCCATCCGGGGCAAAAACACGGCGCCCGTGACGCTCGTGCTTTTCACGGATTTCCAGTGCCCGTTCTGCATCCGCGTGACGCCGACGATCGAGCAGCTCACGCGTGATTACGGGGACAAACTCCGGATCGTGTACAAGAACAACCCCCTGCCCTTCCACAAGGACGCCGAGCCCGCGGCCGAGCTCGCGCTCGAAGCACGCGCGCAGAAGGGCGAGGTCGCATTCTGGAAGGCGCACGACCTGATCTTCGCCGCGAACGGGAAGCTCGGGCCGGCGGAGCTCGAGGCGATCGCGAAGGACGTCGGGATCGACGTCACGAAGACGATGGATGCGATCGCGAAGAAAAAACACCTCGCGCGCATCGAACAGGACCAGGAGCTCGCGGACGACCTGCGGGCGACCGGCACGCCCCATTTCTTCATCAATGGCCGCCGCCTCGTGGGCGCCCAGCCGCTCGAGAAGTTCAAGGAGCTCATCGACGAGGAGCTCGTGAAGGCCGAGGCGCTGATCAAGAAGGGCACGCCGGCGGCGAAGGTCTACGACGCGCTCATCAAGGACGGCAAGGCGGCAGAGCCGTTCGAAAAGGTGAAGGTCCCCGCGCCGACGAAGGACAACCCGAGCCGGGGCCCGGCGAACGCGAAGATCATCGTGCAGATCTTCTCCGATTTCGAGTGCCCGTTCTGCAAGCGGGCGGAGCCCACGATGGCCGAGCTCGACGCGGCCTTTCCCGGCAAGATCAGGTTCGTCTGGCGAAACAAGCCGCTCCCCTTCCACAAAAACGCCATGCCCGCCGCATTGGCCGCCGTCGAGGCGTACAAGCAAAAGGGCAATGATGCGTTCTGGAAGATGCACGCCGCGTTTTTCCAGGACCCGACGCAGCTCGACCGCGCCGGTATCGAGAAGACGGCCGCGGCGCTCGGGCTCGACGTGCAGAAGGTCCTCGCCGCGATCGATGGGCAGACGCACAAGGCGCTCATCGACGCGGACGTGAAGGCGGCCGAAGACGCCAAGATCATGGGCACGCCCGGGTTCGTGATCAATGGGTACTTCATCTCCGGCGCGCAACCACTGGCAAAGTTCAAGAAGGTCGTGAACCTCGCGCTCAAGGAAGCGAAGTAGGCGCGAGCGAGGGGGGCGCGTCCGGATTTCGACGCGCCCAGCCTTCCTTTGGGCTTCCGTCGGGCACGTCTCTTGATACCATCGGAGACGATGCGCACCCGCCTTCTGCTCGGCTCGGCTCTCGTCCTCGCCACGATCGCGTTTGCAACAAGTACGAACGCACAGCAAAAGACCGGAGCCCCACCGCCGCCGCCTCCGCCTCCGCCTGCGGCGACGAATCCCGCGGCTCCACCGCTCGCGCCGCCGCCTCCTCCGCCGGGAGCGACGACTCTCGCGCCGCCGCCTCCTCCGCCCGCGACCTCGAATCCCGCGGCTCCGCCGCCTCCGCCGCCGCCTCCTCCGGTTATGGATGCGAATGCCCCGCCGCCGCCGGCCGCGAATCAAGGTTCGCTTCCGCCCCCGCCGGCCCCGCCTCCGCCGGCGGGAGCGTACGCGCCTTATCCCCCCGGGCCTTACCCTCCCGGGACGTATCCCCCCGGGTCGTATCCTCCCCCGCCTTATCCTCCCAACCCCGGTTCCGGGCAACCCCTTCCCGGCTGGGCCATGGAGGGCAACCGCCCCACGCGATCGGTGACGCGCTGGTATGGGTGGCAAACGCTGATTGGCGTCATCGGGGGGGACCTTGTATCGCTCGTCGGCCAGGGAAGCGTCGTCACGTACTTCGGCATCGCGGGCCACGTGCTCTCGGGGCCCATTGTTCACTGGACGCACGGACACGTCGGCAAGGGTTTCATAAGCCTCGGCCTCAATGTCGGCGCGCCCCTCGTGCTTGGAG
>JANMGF010001044.1:0-2774 GCA_031374535.1 Polyangium sp. (in: bacteria) | reverse complement strand
GCCCGCCCGCCCGCCTGCTCGGTCTCCCCCGGGTTCGCTCGTTCGCCCAGGAACACAGCAACGCCGCCCCCCTGATCGCATCGAATGCTGCTGGATGCGCCCACGGCTCGATCGCCGTGTGGACGTCCGAGAAGGCACGAGATGGCGGCACTTTTTCGTCCCTGGACCAATACGGCCTTCCGGATCGCGCTCATCGGCATCGTGGGCAGCGCCTCTGTACTCGTCGCCACGCCCATGATCTGGGTGCGTACGCCGAACTGGAGAAAGCAGCTCGATCAGGTCGATCAGCCCGTCGAGTTCGATCACCGGCATCACGTACAGGATGACGGTATCGATTGCACCTACTGTCACAACCTGGCGTTCGTATCCGCCACGGCCGGTATCCCTTCGACCGACCTCTGCATGGGTTGTCACAACCAGATCTGGAATGACAGCCCCATGCTCGAGCCAGTCCGGCGGAGCTACTTCTCCGGTATGCCCATCCCGTGGAATCGTGTCCACGACGTCCCCGATTTCGTCTACTTCAATCACGCGATCCACGTGAACAAGGGCTTCGGGTGCATCAGTTGCCACGGGCGCGTCGATGAGATGGGGCGCGTGTACCAGGTCGCCGATCTGAGCATGAATTGGTGCCTCGATTGCCACAGGCAGCCGGAGAAGTTCGTCCGACCTCTCGATCGGATCACCGACATGACGTGGGTGGCTGCGGATCAATCCACCCTCGGGCCGTACCTGGTCCGTGAATACGGCGTTCGAAGCATCACCAACTGCACCGCCTGCCATCGATAGGAGAGCACCTTTGGGCACCGACGTACGCGCGCTCTGGGAGAAGGTCCTCGCCGGCAAGACGGGCAAGGACTATTGGCGTTCCCTTGCCGAGCTGGTTTCCGAGGGGGCGACTCCGGAGGAAGGGCTCCAGGAGTTTCCCGACGGGGCCGACGCTCGTCCGGACGAACCCTCGCGACGAAGCTTCTTGAAGCTCCTCGGCGCGAGCATGGCGCTCGCCGGCGTCACGGGCTGCGTCAAGGATCCCGTCGAGAAGATCCTGCCGTATACCATCCGTCCGCCCGAGGTCACGCCTGGTCTGTCCCGGTATTACGCAACGATCATGCCGCTCGACGGGTTTGCCACGGGCCTGCTCGTCGAGAGCCGGGAAGGGCGGCCCCTCAAGATCGATGGCAATCCCGAACATCCGGCCAGCCTCGGCGCCGCGGGGGTGATCGAGCAGGCGTCGATTCTGGGGCTCTACGATCCGCACCGCGCGCGGGCCATCACGCGCCTCGGCGCGGTGCACCCGTGGGATGCGCTCGCGACCGAGCTCTCGCGTCCGCGTACGGATGGGGGCGCCGGGCTTCGATTCTTGATCGAGCCCACGGCCTCGCCGCTGCTCACGAGCCTCCTCGGCAGGGTGCTCGCGGCATACCCGGCCGCTCGGGTCACCGTTCATTCCTCGACGGCGACGGGCGCCGCGGCGGAGGGGGCCAGGCTCGCTTTCGGCCGACCGCTCGCTTCGCAGGTAGACCTCCGGAATGCCTCGGTCATCGTCTCGCTCGACGCCGACGTCCTCGACGGGATCGGCATGCATTTGCGGCACTCCCGCCATTTCGCGGACCGCCGCCGCCCGGGCTGGCCCAATCCCACGATGAACCGCCTCTACGTCGTCGAGAGTATGCCGACCTGCACCGGCACCGTCGCCGACCACAAGCTCCGCCGGCGCTCGAGCGAGATTGGCACCTTCGCCGCGGCCCTCGCTGCCGAGATGGTCCTCGCCGGGAAAACCCCGCCTGCGGGCGTCTCGCCGGACGTCGCCTCTGCGCTCCGTCCTTTCCTCGGCCGCGAGGAGCGCGCCCTCGTCGGCGCCATTGCGCGAGACCTCGTACGCGCGGGCGCGGGCGGGCTCGTCGTCGTCGGCGAGCGGCAACCCGCGCACGTGCATGCCCTCGGCGCGATGATGAATTCGGCCCTCGGCGCCCTGGGTAGGGCGGTCTCCATGACCGATCCCATTCTCTGGGATCCCGGCGCGGCCGGGCAGGATCTCGCGGCGCTCGTCGCCGAGATGCGAGGCGGCGGCGTCGATACCCTGATCATCCTCGGCGGCAACCCCGTGTATACAGCGCCGGGGGATCTCGACTTTGCCGGGGCGCTCGGAAACGTCCGCCAGAGCTTTTCCCTCGGCCTCCACGTCGACGAGACCGGCGCGCGGACCACGTGGTTCGTCCCCGAGGCACATTATCTCGAATCCTGGGGCGATGGCCGCGCGGGGGACGGCACCGCCTCCATCGTGCAGCCCCTCATTCGCCCTCTTTTTGGCGGTCGAACGGAGGCCGAGCTCCTCGCCGCCATGCTCGGCGACACGTACCCGAGCGCGTACGGGCTCGTCCGTGATCACTGGCGGACGCGCCTCGGCGAGGCCGATTTCGAGGCCCACTGGGAGGCGACCTTGCGCCGGGGCTTGTTGCCCGGCTCCGAGGCCCCGGCCGTCCGCGCCGATATTACGCCGGCCGGGATCACCGCAGCTATCGCGACCCTCGCTGCCCTGCCCGCCGCCGTGCCTGCCTCTGCGCAAGATCGATACGAGATCGGGTTTTACCCCGATTCCAAGGTCCACGACGGCCGATTCGCGAACAACCCCTGGCTCCAGGAGCTCCCCGATCCCGTCACGAAAGTTCTGTGGAGCTCGTGGGTCGAGATCCACCCCGAGACCGCCGCGCGGCTCGGGATCGAGCGCGGCGACATCATCGAGGTGAAGAACGCGCACGGTAGCATCAAAGTGC
>JANMGF010001009.1:0-5849 GCA_031374535.1 Polyangium sp. (in: bacteria) | reverse complement strand
CGACGCGGTGCCGATGGCCTCGGCCACGAGCGTCTCCTTTTCGGCGGCGAGCGCGACGCGCTCCTCCTCGCGCTTGCGGATCTCTCCCTCGAGCCGCTCCACGTCGGCCACGCGCGCCGCGACATCCGCCCGGAGCGCGCCCTCGTCCCGCCGTGCGGATTCGAGCGCGCCGCGGGCCTCTTCGAGCTCGGTCCCGAGCGCGGCGATCCTCGCTTCGAGCGCCGCGGCGGCTTCACGCGCGGCCGACTCTTGCGAAGCGATCGCTCGCGATCGAACCTCGCGCTCCTCCGCCAGTTCCGCCGCGTGGGCCGCCTCGATCGCGCGGGTCCTCTCGCCCTGATCCGCGACGGCCTTCCGCGTCGCCTCTTCGACGCTCGCTTCGAGGCGCGTGATCGCCTCGGCATGACGCGCTGAAAGCTCTGCAACGGCGCGCCCCCGCTCCTCGCCAAGCTCTCGCTCGCGCGCTGCGATCCGCTCCTCCGCCGCGCGCGTGGCCTCCTCGACGGCGCGAGCCTTGGCCTCTTCGAGCGCCTCGATCTCCCGCGCTTTGTCGGCGCTCGCTGCTTCGAGGGCCTTGCCGTGCTCGGCCTCGATACGCGAAATCGTCGCCGCGTGTTCCTCGCGGAGCCGCGTGATCTCTTCCTGCCGCGCGCGCTCGGCCTCGCTCGCGCCCGCCGAACGTAGCGCCTCGATCGCCTCCGCGTGCTCCTCGCGCAGCTTCCCGAGCTCCGCGCCCTGCTCTGCGCTGAGCTCGCCGATCTCGGCCGCTTGCTCGTCGCGTAGCTTCGCGATCGCGGCCGCGTGCTCCTCACGTAGCTTCGAGATCTCCGCGGCGTGCTCTTTCCCGATCCGCTCGGCCTCGCTCGCGCGTGCCTTGGTCTCTGCCTCGGCGACGGCGTTCACCAGGGCCTCGTTCGAGGTCCGGATCGACTCCTCCCGCAGCGCGACCGCGGCCTCTCGCTCGAGCCTCGCCGCGGCCAGCTCCGCGTCGCGCGTCGCGAGCTTCTCCTCGACCCGCTCGAGCAACATCTGGAAGTTCTGCACGCGCTGACCGAGGGCCGCGCGATCATCGCGCAGCGATTTGATCTCGGCGTCGACCTCTTCGCGCGCGGTCTCGAACTCGACCATCCGATCCATCTGATCGGCCTTCTCGCGCTCCAGCGCGAGCGCCTGATCCCGCAGATCGATGAGCTCCTTGTCCTTTTGCGAGAGCTGATCGCGCAGGGCGATGATCTCTTTGTCCTTCTTGTTCAGGGACTCGCGCAGGTCGAGGAACTCGCGGCTCGAAACGCCGCCGAGGCGCGAGGTCGCGGTGAGCGCCGCGGTGCCGGTCAACCCGCCGCCGCCCTGCATGGACGCCGTGGCCGCGATTGCGGCGGAGAGTTTTGCCTTCAGCTCCTCGGCTTCGCGCTTGAGCCGCGCCACGTCGGCCGATCCATCCCCTGCCTTGGCGACTTCGCCCTCGAGCCGCGCCACGGCGGATCGCGACGCTCCAAGCTCCTCGGCGAGGCGCGCGTTCTCCTCCTGGATCCGCTGAAGCTCGTCCTTGCTCCGCTGGAGCTCGTCCTGGGCCGCCGGGGCGTCCCGATGGCTGCCGGCGAGCTCGACTTTCGTCTGCGTGAGCTCGTCTTGGCTCCGCGCAAGCTCGTCTTTGCTACGCGCAAGCTCGTCTTTGCTTCGCGCAAGCTCGTCCTTGCTTCGCGCAAGCTCGACACGCAGTCGCTCGATCTCCGCCGCGTCCGCTGCTTGGGGCGACGGCGGTCGCTCGCTCGCGCGGAACGGCGCCGCGGGCGGAGGCACGGATCGCGTCGTGGCGGGCGCGCCCGACGTGCTCGGACGAGGAGGCCCCGCGGCCGTGGCGGATCCACCCGGCCGAGGCGGACCTGCGACCGGCGGCGCTGCCGCGACAGGCGCAGCCACAACAGGCGCAGGCGGCGGTGCAGGAGGCGCGACCGCGACCGGTGCAGGAGGCGGTGCAGGCGGCGGCAGCGCGACCGCAACCGGCGCAGCCGGCGGCGCGACAGGCGCAGGCGTGGGCATGGGCGCGATCAGCGGGAACACCTGCGCCCGCGTCTTCTCTTCGTCGTCGTCCGCCATCAGACGATCGAACGCTCCACCGAGGAAGTCGTCGATCTCCCGCTCCCCCGCGCCCTCGTGGGGCGGCGGCGCGTCGCCGTCCGGGACCACCTCGAGCTCCTCGTCGATGACCTCCGCGTCGTCGATGAGGATCGAGTCCGCTTCCGGTTCGATCGTCGTCTCGATCGGCACGAGGGCCCGGATGTGCCCGACGAGCTCGCCGAACGCGATCGGCTTGTGCACGTAGTCCTCGGCGCGCGTGCGAAGCTTCCGGTGCTGCTCGAACGTCTCCTCGGTCGACTCGCTCGACATGATGATGAGCGGCACGTCCTTGAGAAGCGGATCCTTCTTCAGCTTGTTGCACACCGAGAAGCCGTTCATGCGCGGCAGCTCGATGGAGAGCAGGATCAGATCCGGCCTTTCACTCGCGGCAAGCTGAAGCCCGGCGTTGCCGTCGTCGACGACCTGCACGGTGCAGCCGAGACGCCCGAGCTCGGTACGGAGCTCCCCGGCGAACGCGTGATCGCTCTCGAATACGAGGACTTTGGTCATGATTCGGGCCGTTGCGCTCAAGATCGGAGCGTGGCTCGGCCAAGATATCGATCTCGTTCGAGGACTGTCAAACTCCGCTCAGAACCGACCGACGATCGAGACCGACCCCGGACCGACGACGATCCGCGCCGACACCTCGTCCTTCGTCGCCTTCTTCGGTGAGAGCGCCCATATCCCGACGGCCCCACCCGCCGCCAGACCCGCGCCGATCCACGCCCCGAGCGCCAGCCCATCGAGGGTACGCACCGTGTCGATGCGGCCCGCGTCACATTGCGCCCGCGCGCGACACGCGTCCTCGCCCGCCTGCGCCTGCGCGCCCGCTCCGATGTACGCCCCCACGCCGACGCCCACGAGCAAGACCGCAGCACCCCCGGCGATCCACACGCCGATCGGCAGTCCGCCGCTCTTCCCTTCCGCGGGTCCCGGCGGCTTCGAACCGTCGAGCGGCAACGCCACCTCGACCGTGAGCCGCGCCTCGTCCTCGGCTTCCACCTTGCTCGAGAACGGCTTGCGCCCCGGCGCCTTCGCCTCGACCACGTGCACGCCCGGATCCACGAGCACGGGCTCGCCGAGGCGCGCTTCCGGGACGGCCTCGCCGTCGATGGTCACGGAGGCCCCGGTCACGTCCGCGGGGAGCTTCAAACGTAACGTTGGGATCTTCGGCTCGAACTCCTTGCGTTTCTTCTCGATCGCCTCGCGACGGGTCTTGTCCTTCTGCTCCTCCGCGACCTCTTCCCCGCGTTTCCACGTGGCCACGGCCGCGCGCAGCAAGCCCTGCGTGGCCTCGCAGTCGCCGAGGATCGACAACGCCTCGGCCGTCTCGTGGATCGCGACCGCTTGCTTGAGGATCTGGATCGCGTCCTCGCAACGGCCGGCCTTCCCCTCGACGATGGCCTCCTTGACCATGTCCTTGGCGAGCTGCACCTCGGCTTTGCTCGGATCCTTCGCGAGCGCCGCGCGCGGGCAAACGCAAAGCGCCAGGGAGACGCCGAGGACCCGCGAAAGAGACGCCTTCACGACGCCGTCGCTCCTCCCGGCGCGAAGTGGCCGGGAGGCTCGTCCCCGAAGCAGATGCCCATCTCCCGCGCGGTCGTGACGCTGTCACACGCGAGATCCACCGTCTTCGTCCGCCCGGCGACCTCGGCGAGAGGGACGAGCTCGATGCGATGGCAACGGAGCGCGACCATCCCACTCTCGCAGCCCTCCACGAGGAAACGCACGGCCCCCGCGCCGAAACGCAGCGCGAGCAGACGATCGAACGTCGTGGGTCCGCCGCCGCGTTGCAGGTGACCGAGCACCATCGAACGAGTCTCCTTGCCCGTACGTGCCCCGAGCTCCTTCGCCACGCGTTCGGCCACGCCGCCGAGCACGGCCACGCGCCGGAACGCGTCGCCCGTGTCGCGCACGGTCACGTCGTCGCCCTTCTGGCATGCCCCTTCGGCCACCACGACGATCGAGAAGGGCCGCCCGCGCGCCTGGCGTTGCATGATCTTCTCGACCATCGGCTCATACGAGAACGGGACCTCGGGCATCAGGATGACGTCCGCGCCGCCCGCGATCCCCGCGCGCAGCGTGATCCACCCCGCGTTCCGCCCCATCAGCTCGACGACCATGACGCGCTCGTGCGCCTCCGTCGTCGAGTGCAGCCGGTCGATCGCCTCGGTCGCGATCGAGACGGCCGTGTCGAAGCCAAACGTGAGCTCCGTCCCGTAGACGTCGTTGTCGATGGTCTTCGGCACGCCGACCACGAGCGGCAAACCACGCTCGAGCAAGGCGTTCGCGATACGCATCGAGCCGTCGCCGCCCACCGCGACCAGCGCGTCGAACCCCTGGCGCTTGAAACGCTCGATGAGGTCGCCGGAGCGATCCTTGGGGACGATCTTGTCGCCCTCCTGCGTCGGATAGTGGAACGGATCGCCGCGGTTGGCGGTGCCGAGGATGGTGCCGCCGAGGTGCATGATGCCCTTCACGGCCTCGCGATCGAGGCGCACAAGGCCGCTGGGCTCGTCCTCGAGCAGACCGCGGTAGCCGTGTTTGATGCCCCAGACCTCGATGCCCCGCTCGATGGCGGAGAGCGTGACCGAGCGAAGCACGGCGTTCAGCCCGGGCGCGTCGCCGCCCCCGGTGTTGATGGCGATCTTGCGTATCATGCGCGGCATACCACGCGGGAGGATCGCGGTCATCGGTCCGTTTGGCAAGGGGGCGGCGTGATCGCAGCGGCCGCCCTCGCCTCGCGCAGGCCGGACCAGGGGAGCCATACGCCCGCCGCGATGACGCCCGCCGTGACGAACCTCCGCATGGGTCGCCCTGTGCGCGGAAGGACTCCATGATATGAATCGTCACGTTTGGAACGAACTTTACCCACGCTGGAGACATGCATGATCCCGAAAGCCCGTAGCACCTCGTTCGACAGCGGCTCCCTGTCGGCCCTCTCGCCGCTCGCCGTGTTCGCCTTCACGCACGCCGACGGCACTCGCGGTGTCGCGGATCTCGCCGCGCTGGCGGCCTCCACCGGCACCACCGGGTGGACCCGCGAAGCCGTCTTCCGCGCGCTCGACGAGCTCGCCGATCGTGGTCTGCTCGAGGGCCGCGTCGCTCCGCCGGCCGGTCGTTCGACCGTGCGCCGTGAGCCGACGGCCGAGAGCGCCACGGCCCTCGGGGTCTCCACGGGCATGCCTCTCTGGGCCTCCGACGACGACGCCGAGCGGAGCGCGAAGAAGAACGCCGAGGAGAAGGAAAAGCGCCAGGCCGAGCAGAGCGACAAGAAGGTCGCCGCCGAGAAGCCGAAGGACGCGCGCGGCGCCGAGCAAAGCGACAAGCGCACCGCCGAGCAGAGCGACAAGCAATCTTAACGAGCGCCGAGCCTGTCGGCTTTTCGCGCGAGCCAATCGATCATCGCCCCGCCCACGTCCTGCCCGCCCACGAGCCGGGCACGCGCAAAGTAACAAGGGAAGTTCACCTCGAGCACGTAATGGCGGCCGCTCGGATGTTCGAGCACGTCGACGCCGCCGAGCTCGATATCGAGGGCCGCCGTCGCAGCCACGGCGCTCTCCAGGATCTCGGGCGCGGGGAACGTCTGGTAGTCGGCCGGATCATCGGATGCGTGGGTCCGGAAATCGTCGTCGTCCGTTCGATTTCGCCAGGAGCCGACCACGCGGTCGCCGACCACGATGCAACGCCAGTGCGTCGCGTCCGGGATGAACGTCGAGAGCACGGGCATC
>JANMGF010001006.1:0-3838 GCA_031374535.1 Polyangium sp. (in: bacteria) | reverse complement strand
CTCGCGGCGGCCCTTGGCGAACTCGGCGCGTTTGTCGCCGTCGCGCAGGGCCTTCTCCATGGCCTCGCCCCACGTCGACCACGCCGTCGCCGTGCGTCCGACCTTCTCGTAACAGTCGGCGAGGTTGAGCAGCGTGCCGAGCGTCGGATCGAGCTTGTAACTCGCGTCGAACTTGGGGCACGCCTCCGTGAACTGCTTCTCGGCCATCAGCTTCTTGGCTGCCTGGAACAACGCGTCGGCCGCGGCCGGATCGTTCGCCCTGGCGGCGGGCGCCGCGATCACGAGGGCGAGGCCCAAGGCCGCGGCTGAGCCCACGCGCAAAGAGGCGCGGCGCGCTCGTGGCGCTCGTGGCGTTGTCCGACCAGGGAGAGGGCCCCGCATGCGAGAGACTTCCATCCGAGAGGGCCGCCCCCCGAGGGAGCAGCGGCGTTCGCGCTTCAGCGTACCCTATATCCCAGCCCCTCGGGAAAGCTGAAGCAAACGGCGCCGATGACGCTTCAGTGCCTGCCCGAGAGCGGATCGAAAGGCTTGTTGTTGCGCGGGCCCACAGGTCCCTTGATCGGGTAGGTCGACGTGACGGACGGATGCGGCAACGTCCCCTTCATCGTCGCACCCGCGTCCCCCGCGCCCGCATCCTCCAGGGCTCGCGTGTTTGCCGCAGTCGACGAGGGCGTCGGCACCGTGGAGGTGGGCTGCGTGTCGTTCATCGGCGCGATCGTGGGCGGCTGGGACGACGCGGGCGGCTTCACGTCCTGCGACGCGGGCCGCGTGGTGGGATCGTCTCCGCTCATGGGCGGAGGACGCATGAACCAGAACGCCAAACCTCCGAGCGAGAGCCCCGCGACGAGGGCGATGATCGCGGCGCGTACGGCCTTGTCCTTGCGCGGCGCCGTGCCGAGCTTCATGCCCGTCAGCGTGAGCGGCCCTGCCGAGCTCTTTCGTTGCGTCTCCTGCGGCGTGAGCATGGGCGGCGCAGGTTCGGTGGGCGGGGGATCGCCGAGCAGGTTGAGCTGCGAGGCGCTGAGCGTCGCGGACGCGGACGAAGCCATGGCTGGGTTCGGCGTGAGCGGCGTCTCGATGATGAACCGGCCCGTGATCCGATCCGGCCCGCTGCCCGGGCCCGGGAACGTCTCGATCACGCCGAGCGCCTTCGCGAGCGCAGTGACCGCCTCGCCAGCCGAGGCGTAACGGTTCTTCACGTCGCGGGCGCAACACACGGCAAACCACGCGTCGTAGATGTGGCCGAAGGGCGCGCCGTGCTCGCTCGGCACGGGCATCGGCTCGTACGCGATCTGCGCGATCAGGTGCGTGATCGTCTCGGCCGTCCAGATGTCGCGGCTCGTGAGCAGCCGGTGGGCGATGAGCCCGAGCGCCCACACATCCGTTTGAGCACAAATCTTCGACGACTCACCCTTGGCCTGCTCGGGCGACATGAAGAGCGGCGTGCCGAAGATCTGACCCGTCGTGGTGGCGGCCGCGCGCACGAGCTCACGCGAGGCTTCGCCGGTGATCTTGGCGATGCCGAAGTCGAGGATCTTGATGCAGGGGGTGCCGTCCTCGCGCGTCGTGAGAAACAGGTTCTCGGGCTTGAGATCGCGGTGGACGATGCCGAGGGCGTGGGCCTTGTCGAGGGCGCGGGCGGTCTGGCGGAGGTAGAGGACCACGTCGGTGGGCGGGACCTGTCCGCCGCGCTCGACGCGTTGATCGAGGTCCTCGCCGCGCAGGTACTCCATCACGAGGAAGGGCGCGCCGTTGAGGTTCGCCGCGACGTCCGCGTCGGTCACGCGCACCACGTGATCGCTGTTGATCCGCGCCGGCGTGCGCGCCTCGCGGCGGAAACGCTCGAGCGCCACCTGGTCCGAGATCACGGCCGAGTGCAGGATCTTGAGGGCGAGCTGTTCGTCCGTGTGGACGTGCTCGACGAGGAACACCGAGCCCATGCCGCCGCGCCCGAGCTGACGCACGACGCGGTACCGCTCCGCGATCACGGTGCCAGGCTTGATGTTCTCGGCCGGGTTGCTCACTTGGCCCCTGATTCCTCCACTCCCTGCCTCGCTTGAAATTACACGGATCGGGGGACCGGGGCTACTCGGTTGCGTTCGGGGCCAGAGGGCCTCGGTGCCCCGCCCGAGGAGCGTCAAAAAGAAGTCATTCCTTGCACTTGGGCTCCGCCTCGAGGGCGGCGCGCGCGAGCTCACGCACGTTGCGCGTGACCTTCGGGTCGAGCAAAGGGGCGAGCCGCACGCGGAGATCCTGCGGTTTTATGTCCCCAAGGGCCGCGATCGCAGCCGCGCCGAGGGTGCGCTCGCTTTCGCTCATCGCGAACGGCGTGCGCCGGGCGAGCTTCGTCCACGTCTCCACGAGCGAGCGATCACACATCGCGGCGAGCGCCAGGATCGCCCGCGCGCGCACCTCGGGGAACTCTTCCTCGTTCGCGGCAAGCTCGCGGATCGGCACGAGGTACGTCGTGGCCCGGTGCGCGCCGAGGCCGTCGAGCGCGCGCCCTCGGACCTCCGGGGAAACATCGGCGAGCGCAGCGGCGAGCGCGGCGTCTCCCGCCTTCGTGCTCGGCATCTCGCCGAGGCCACGCGCGGCGTTCGTTCGTACGAAGGTGAAGGGATCCTGGGCGAGGCGCTTCGCGAGCCCGGCCACGAGGTTCGGGGGCGGCGCCTCGGACTCGCGACCCCGCGCGCCGAGCGAAAGGACCGCGGCGTCGCGCACGCGCACCTCCGGATCGTCGGCGGCCTCGAGCAGCGAGGGCAAGACCTGCGGCGCGCGGGACGAGACCTCGGCGGCGCGCAGTCGCACGTGGGGATCCGGATCCTTGCGCAGCGCCGCGACGAGGAAGGCCTCGGCGCGTGGTTCACCGGCACGCGTGAGCTCGGCCGCGGGGCCGAGCAGGAGGTACCGCGTCCGGAAGGGCGCGTCGGCTGTCGCGAGCGAGAAAAACGCCTCGCGCGCGCCTGGAATGACGCCGATCCGCGCGCCGAGGGCGCGGAGCAGATCGATACGCACGACCTCGCTCTGGCTCGCGAAACGATCCTTTTCGAGCTCCTCGCCGAGCGCCGGCAGGGCGCGTTCACTCTTGGCCGCGTGCGAGAGAGAGCCCCTGATCTCGCGCCTCATCGCGTCGTCCGGGGTCGCGAGCGCGTCGACGAGCACCGGGACGGCCTCGGCCGGCGCGACGAGCGTCATCTCGGACGCGGCCTCGATCCGCACCCTGCCCTCGCCCTTCAGGACGAGCTCGGCGAGCGACGGCGCCGAGGCCCGCCCGCAGCGGCGCAGGCGATCACGCGCGTGCACGAGCACCGGATCTTCGCCGGCGCGCTTCGGTCGCTTCTTCGCGAGCTCGGCCTGCATCATGCGCGCCCAGAACGGCGCCTGCTCGGCGCACGGCGCTGCATCGATCACGCTTTCCGCGAGCAACTTGCCGGCGTCGTCGAGCTTTTCATAGCCCTGGATCGCGGCCTTCACCGCGGCGCTTCCGCCCCGCGCGAGGAGCGCCGCCGCGCCCTTCGCCCTCTCGCCTCCGCCCGCGAGCGCACCCACGAGCGCCTCGGGCGAGCTCTCGTCGAACGCGGTCCGCGCCGTGACCTCGGCGATCGTCACGCGCGTGTCTTCCGCGTTTTGGGGCGCATACGCCGTGTCGAGCACGACGGACAAACACGAGGCCGCGAGCGGCTCGGGCAACGTCACCTCGTACCGCGTGCCTGCCTTCTTGAACGCATCTTCCGGGAACGAGACCTCGTAAAGCCTTTCGCCCGTGGCGAGGTAAGCGACCTTCGGCGCGGCTCCTCCGGGCACGTCTGCCTTCGGCGGTCGCACCACGATGTCGATC
>JANMGF010000971.1:0-1588 GCA_031374535.1 Polyangium sp. (in: bacteria) | reverse complement strand
CCGCATGCACGTCGCGCCGACCGAAGGCACGCCGCGCAACGTCGCCTCGCCCGTGCTCGACATGTTGTTCCCGAACAACGCTCCGGCGCGTATCCCGCTCGCGGCCATCACGGGCACGAACGGCAAGACCACCACGAGCCGCATGGTCGCGCACATCCTCAAGATGAGCGGCAAACGCACGGGCCTCACGACGACGGACGGCATCTACATCGACGGCGAGCGCATCCTGAAGGGCGACATGACGGGCCCGTGGAGCGCGCGCGTGGTGCTCACGGATCCGACCGTCGAGGCCGCGGTGCTGGAGACCGCGCGCGGCGGCATCCTCCGCGAGGGCCTCGGCTGGGATCGCTGCGACGTCGGCGCGGTGCTCAACGTCTCGCCGGATCACCTGGGTTTGGCGGGCGTCGAGACCATCGAGGATCTCGCCTTCGTCAAGCGCCTCGTCGTGGAGGTCGTGCGGGACGGCGGCACGAGCGTGCTCAACGCCGACGACGAGCTCGTGCGCGAGATGGCGGACAGGGCGGGCGGCCGCGTCATGTGGTTCTCGCGCTCGCCGTCGAACGAGACCGTACGCAAGCACGTGCGCGCGGGCGGCCGTGCGGCCGTGCTCGAGCAGGGCGTCAACGGCGACATGATCACGATCTACGACGGCGACCGGCACGTCCCGGTCACGTGGACGCACCTCATCCCGGCGACGTTCGAGGGCAAGGCGAAGTTCAACGTGGAGAACGCGCTCGCCGCGGCGGCCATCGCCTTCTCGATGGGCGTGAGCCTCGAGCACATCCGCCAGGGCCTGCGCACCTTCACGACCTCGTTTTTCCAGGCGCCCGGCCGCTGCAACGTCTTCGACGAGCACCCCTTCCGGGTCATCGTCGACTACGGCCACAACGCCGCGGCGATGGCGAAGATGGCCGACCTCGTCCTGGGTCTCCGCCGCGAGCGATCGATCGGCGTGCTCATGGCCGCGGGGGATCGACGCGACGACGACATCCGCGCGGTGGGCCGCGAGGCGGCGCGCGCGTTCGACGTGATCATCGGCAAAGAGGACGGCTCGCGCCGCGGCCGCAAGCCCGGCGAGATCGCGGCCCTCTTGACCGACGGCGCGCGGCAGGCGGGCAAGGCCGAGGACCAGCTCTACCAGCGCCTCGACGAGCGGGAGGCCATCGACCTCGCGCTCGGGATGGCGCGGCCCGGGGATCTCGTCGTCATCTTCGCGGACGACATCACGACCTCTTGGAAGCAAGTGATCTACTGGGGCAAGGAGCGCACGTCGCACCTGCCGCCCCTGCCGCACGAGGATTGACCGTGAAATATGCCATCATGACCCACGGGGGCGCGGCCTCGCCGCATGCGTATTCGGACGGCTGCGTGAAGGCCGCGGAGGCGGCGCGCGCGGAGCTCGAGCGTGGGGGTGACGCGCTCGCGGCGGCGCTCGCGGCGACGGTGATGCTCGAGGACGATCCGCGCTTCAATGCGGGGACGGGCTCGAACCTGCGTTTCGATGGCAAGACCATCGAAATGGATGCGTCCGTGATGACGAGCGACGCGAGGTTTGGCGCGGTCGCCTGCATCCAGCGGGTAAAAAACC
>JANMGF010000969.1:0-2287 GCA_031374535.1 Polyangium sp. (in: bacteria) | reverse complement strand
GTGGGCCCTAGATCCCCCTGCGGCCCCATGGGACCGGTTGCGCCCGGGGGTCCGACCGGTCCATCCGCACCGGTAACGCCCTGGAGACCCATCGGACCGGTCGCACCCTGCGGCCCCATCGGGCCGATCTCACCCTGAGGTCCCACCGGTCCGACAGCACCGGTCGCACCCTGCGGCCCCATCGGCCCAACAGGCCCCGTCGGACCGACATCCCCCTGCGGACCCATCGGCCCCACCGCACCCGTGGCGCCCACCGGCCCCATCGGCCCGATCGGCCCGATCGGCCCCGCAGGCCCGATCGCCCCCGTCGCACCGACCGGCCCCATCGGCCCCTCGGGACCCATCGGCCCCACTGCACCGTCCACGCCCGTCGCGCCCGTCGGTCCCATCGGCCCCACCGGCCCGATCCCACCCGTCGCGCCTGCAGGTCCGAGCGGGCCCTCCGCTCCCGTCGCGCCCGTCGCGCCCGTCGCGCCCGTCGCTCCCGTCGGCCCCATGAGCCCCGTCGGCGGACCGACCCACTCGCCGACGTTGTTGATGACCTCGGTCCCGTTGATCGTGACGCTCGTCGGATGAATGTCGCCGTTGACGTCCCCGGCGAGCAGCGCGTAAGGCACGCTCTGCACCGGCGACCGCGGCAAGAGCTCCGGGTCGTTGTCGATCGTGATCCCCAGGAAACGCCGCGAGCCGTCGAAGAGTTTGTCCGTGAACGGCTCGATCGATCCGAGCGAAACGGAGTAGAACCCCTCGTCGAACGCGACCTCGTGGGATTCGCTCCAGAGCGGCGTCGACGCGTCTTCCGCGTCGTAGAACGCGAACGTCACCGTGAGCGTGCCGTTGATCGGCGCGTCGTCCGCACCGTAAAGCCGACCCTGGTTGGTGATCGTCAGGGGAACGGCCGCGTTTGCGATGCCCACAGCGGACATTCCACCCGCCAGAACCGTGGCCGCGAGCAGGCGTCGAATCGTGCGAAACCTCATGGGACGTCTCGTCCTTGCGGGGGCCGCCGCGCGAGGGAAAACCCCGCGCGTGATGCCCGCTCGGTATTTTCAGGGTACGCGTCCCCGGGGAGCCTCGTCAACGGCGTCGCGTGCCCCGCGCGAAGTCGCGAGCGACACCACGCGTCAAGCCGTCGAAAACCTCGGGTCAGCTTCCTTTCTCTCCAGCTCGGCCGCGAGCGCCTCGAGGGCCTCGCGCCTCGTCATCGTGACGCGGGCGATGGCGCGGGCCAGCGCGGCGACGGGCGGGCAGGCCTGCGTGGCGAGCCATTCGCGCGGCTGGATTCTTCCTCGCATCCACGGGCGCGTGGCTTCGAGCCGTTCCATGAGCGCACGTTCGCCGAAGGCCCGGTAGAGAAAGGCCGTGTACGGCGAGGCGCCGAGGTCGAAGCTCGACGGGCTCGCGCGTCCTTCCTCGAGCAGGCGGAGCAGGACGGGGTCGAGATCGTGGGCGCCTTCGGGGGCCCGCGGCAGAAAAAGCTCGGCGCGCACCGGATTCGTGTTGTTCTCGTCGGGGATACCGCCGAGGAAAAGCTCGATGGGAGCGTCGCCGCCGGAGGCACACGCGAAGGCCTCGACCAGGGCGATCGTGTAGAGCTTGGCCCGCAAATACCGCACGGCGAGCGCGATGTTTTGCGTTGCCTGCGTGATGCGCCGGGCATGCACCTCGGGCGAGGGTTCGCCGCGGAATGCGTGGAAGACACGCTCGGGGGCGAGGGTCGAGAGGAAACCCTCCATTCGTTGCAAGGCGAGGCGATACTCTCCATTTCGATAGAGGTTCGGCACGTGGAGGGCGGGGTTCGTCTCGGGGAGCAGGCGCCACGTATTGTCCAGGAAACGCGCGGGCTCGGGCTCGGCGAAGGTCTCGACGTCGCGGTTGGCGAGCCGAACGGAGAGGCGCACGGCGTCCTCGCAGGCATTGGCGTCGAGCCCGGGGATCCCGAGGTCCCGCAGGCGCTCGGCCAGGCGCTCGAACGCGGACGTTTCGCGGAAGGGGATCGTGGCCTCGATCGCGGCGGCGATCGCGGCGATGTGATGGGAGGGCAGGAACGGCGAGAGGCATTTCGCGGCGACGAAGGCGCTCGCGAGCTCGTTCAGGCCGGTGACGGGCGAGACCTCGTCGCCGGGCGCGCGGCCGAAGACGCGGGCCACGAGCGCTGCGTCGGGGTCTTCGAGCACGCCAAGCGCGAGCCGGTATCCGCTGCCCTCCACGGGCAAAAGCAGGGGGCGCAACATGTGGTCGACCAGCCGCGGAAAACCCTGATCCACCTGCACGTACACGACGTCGT
>JANMGF010000953.1:0-5184 GCA_031374535.1 Polyangium sp. (in: bacteria) | reverse complement strand
CTTCGCCGCCGTCGTCCCGATCAGCCTGTCGAGCCCCTGATAGCCGTGGGACCCGATCATGATGAGGTCCACGTTTTCTTCCTTCGCCGCCTCACAGATCGCATGCCACGGCGTGCCCACGGCCACCCGCACCGGGCCCCGCAGCTCCTCGGGCACACGCTCGAGCTCTTTCTCCACGTATCGCAGCGCCTCTTGCTCGAGCAGCCCTTCGAGCGACGACGGCGGGAGCGCGTAGGCCTCCGGCGGGATCTCGACCGGGATCCCGATCGCCCGCATCAGGATGAGCCGGCTGCCCGTTCGCCGCGCGAGATCGATTGCCGCGTCGAGCACGTCCTTCGCCCGCGGTGAAGCATCGAGACCAACCAGAATCCGGTGCATAGAGGCGCCTCTCCTTGTGCGCAGAACAGGCCTATCAAGGGCCGTGCCAAGCGTCCAGCATCCTCGTCGCGCCGTCCGGGTCGCCTTCGCCGTCTCCGTTCGGCGGAGCGGCCCCAGGCTGATTCTGCGCTACCCTGGCGCCCCGAGGAGACGCGTGACGAGCCGACGCGCCATTGTCCCATCCCACCCCAATGTCGACGCGGTCGCCTCCGTCGACGCCGTGCTGCATCCGCCCACCACGCTCCTCCGCACGCCGGCCTTCTGCGACATGGTCGTGGGTTTCCACCGGCTCCGCCTCCTCCAGGACGGCGCGCAGACCTTCCCCGCGATGCTCGAGGCCATCGCTCGCGCCCGCTCCACCATTTGCCTCGAGACGTACATCCTGCGCGACGACCACGTCGGACACGCCTTCGCTTGCGCCCTCGCCGAACGGGCGCGCGCGGGCGTCGAGGTGAACCTGCTTTACGACGCGTGGGGATCGTCGGTCTCGACCGAATACGTGGAAAGGTTACGCGAGACGGGCGTGCGAATCGTCCCGTTCCGCCCCGTGCGCCACGCCTTTTCGAACTGGAAGCTCATCCGGCATCTTTTTCGGCGAAACCACCGTAAATCGCTGATCGTCGATTCGCAGCTCGCGTTCACGGGCGGGGTCAACCTCTGCGATAGTTATGCGCCGAAAGAGGACGGCGATCCTGCGTGGCGTGACACGCACATCGAGCTCGATGGGCCCGCGGCCGTCGAATTGCAATGGTTCTTCACGCGCACCTGGAGGAAAACGAAAGGCGCGCCCCCGCTCGACGAGCCACGATACAGCCACGCCGGTCGCCGCCCCGATCCTCACGTCCGGGTGATCACGAGCGACATGCGCCGGGGCCGCGCGAGCATTCGGGACGCGTATCGCGCGGCGATCAAGAATGCAGCGCGCCGCATCTGGATCACGAACGCATATTTCCTCCCCTCGCTCGGCTTTCTGCGTGCGCTCTCGGAGGCGGCGAGGAACGGCGTGGACGTGCGGATCATGATCGCCGGCACGACGGACGTACACGCGGTCCTCCTGGCTTCACGATCGATGTATGGCCTCCTCCTCGAATCCGGGGCGCGGCTCTTCGAATGGAAGGGGCGGGTGCTGCACGCGAAGACCGCGGTGGTCGACGGCCACTGGTCGACGGTGGGGTCGAGCAACCTCGACATGCAATCGCTGCGGCAGAACCTCGAGGCGAATGCGATCGTCCAGGATCCGCGGTTCGCCCAGGCCATGGAAGTGATGTTCGAGGAGGACCTGCTCCATTGCGAGGAGGTGACCGCCGCGAGCTGGGGGAAGCGGCCCTTCTGGGAGCGGGCGGCGTCCTGGGCTGCGTATCTTTTCCGGGACTGGCTCTAGCGAACGAAGCGGCGCCTGCCGGATCGTCGCGACCAACCGCGCGGCGCCATGGGCGTCAAGACCCCTCCGCGAAGCTTGCGTAAAACACGTTACAAACATCAACACGGGTAGCGTCATTCGTGCGATACTCGATAGACGACCTGTGTTACGAACTCGCCCCAGCGAGCGAAAGCGGCCATCCGGGAGTCTCGATGACGGAAAGTAATCCAGTGGAAGGTGGCGACACTCGCCCCAGCGGGAGCGACACGACGTTTCCGATCGTAGGCGTCGGGGCATCGGCGGGCGGGGTCGAGGCGCTCGAGAGGCTCTTTTCGAGCTTACCCGCCGCGCCGGGGCTCGCGTTCATCATCGTCCAGCACCTCGACCCCACGCGCGAGAGCTTGCTGACGGAGGTGATCACGCGCGCCAGCAACATGGTCGTGGAAACAGCGGAGGATGGCGTGACCATCGAGCGGGACCATGCGTACGTGGTCCCTCCCAATGCGGCGCCGACGGTCGTCCGGGGCACGCTGCGGCTCCGGCCTCCCGCGGCGCCGCACGGTCACCGCGACACGATTGATCTGTTCCTGCGCTCGCTGGCGGAAGACCAGGGGAACAAGGCCATCGGGATCGTGCTGTCCGGGACGGGGATCGACGGCACGGCCGGCCTCCAGGCAATCAAGGAGCGCGGCGCCCTCGCGATCGTGCAGGATCCCAAGGACGCGAAATTCGATGGAATGCCCCAGAGCGCGATCGACGCGGGGCAAGCGGATCGGGTCGTGCCGATCGAGGCGATGCCCGACCTCTTGCTCGAATGCGCCCGGCGCATCGCAGGCGGGGCCTCGAACGGCGTGCGCGCGCCGCGTGAACAAGACAGCGCGCTCCACGAACGGATCCTCGTGCTCCTGCGTGAGCGGTCGGGGCGGGATTACCAGCATTACAAGAAAAGCACGCTGGTGCGTCGCATCCAGCGGCGCATGAACATCCTGCACGTGGATACACTCACCGATTTCCTGAAGCTCCTCGAGGGGTCGCCGGAGGAGGTGGATCTGCTCGCGGGGGATCTGCTGATCAGCGTGACCCAGTTTTTTCGGGACCCGGAGGCGTTCGACACCCTCGATCGGATCGTCCTGCCGGCCATCGTCGAGCGGCGCCGGGAGCGCCCAGCGGGGGGGGTGCGCGTCTGGGTGGCCGGCTGCGCCTCGGGAGAGGAGGCGTATTCGATCGCGATCCTGGTGAGCGAGCACGTCTCGCGGCTGCCCTTCCCGATACCCATCCAGATCTTCGCGACCGACGTCGACCAGAACGCCCTCGATTTCGCGCGTCGAGGCACCTACCCCAAGGCGATCGCCGACGACATCACCCCCGAAAGGCTCGCCCGATTTTTCACGGAAACCGACTCGGGGTACAGGGTCTGCAAAGAGCTCCGCGGGATGTGCGTGTTCTCCGTGCACGACATTCTCAGCGATCCGCCGTTTTCGCGCCTCGATCTGGTCTCGTGTCGGAATGTGTTCATTTATTTCGACACCGCCGCACAGCAGAGGCTCTTGCCCGTTTTGCATTTCGCGCTCCGGCAGGGAGGGGCGCTTTTCCTGGGGCCCTCGGAGAGCGTCAGCGGGCATTCAGATATCTTCAATCCGATCGACAAGAAGCAACGCATCTTCGAGCGCAGGGAGGTGCCGTCGGCGCGAGGCATCATCTTGCCGTCCCGCGGAGGCGCGCCCCCGCCCCCGTCGCCTGACGGCGCCCCGCGGCCCGTGGAGCCTCGCGCCGCACGCCAGCAAATGGGCGACGAGTTCCGCCGCCTGCTCGTCGAGGAGTATGGGCCGGGCGCGGCGCTCGTCACGGAAAAGGGCGAGATCCTGCACGTCGCGGGTCGGACGAGGATGTTCCTCGAGCTGCCGTCCGGGCCTTTCGAAGGTGACATCGTCTCGATGGCCCGCGACGCCCTACGGATCGAGCTCCGGACCGCGATCTTCAAGGCCGCGCGCTCGCACGAACGCGTCATGGTGGAGGGGATCCCGCTCCAGAACGGAGAGCACATCGTCGGGGTGACCCTGGTGGTTCGCCCCGTCCCCCAGCCTGGCACGGACACCCCGCTTTTCATGGTGGTCTTGCAGGAAGAAAAAGGGGCGCGCCCTACGGAAACGGCCTTGGGCGTGAAGCAGGACAGCACGGCGTCGGGGGAGTTCCTGCACCAGCTCGAAGCGGAGCTGCGCCGAACGAAGGAGGACCTGCAATCGACGATCGACGAGGTCGAGGCCTCGAACGAGGAGCTGAAGCTGTCGAACGAGGAGCTTACCTCGATGAACGAGGAGTTCCAGTCGACCAACGAGGAAATGCAGACCTCGAAGGAGGAGCTGCAATCGATCAACGAAGAGTTTCAGACGATCAACGCCGAGCTCGCCAAGAAGATCGAGGAGCTCAACCGGACGAACGACGACCTGCAAAACCTCCTCCGCAGCACGCAGCTCGCGACGCTTTTCCTCGACGGGAACCTCTGCATCAAGAGGTACACGCCCGCGACGGTGGAGCTCTTCCGGCTCATCGAGAGCGACGCGGGCCGTCCCATCACGGACATCTCCACGCCGTTCGCCGATCCCGCCTGGCTCGACGACGTGCGCGAGGTCATGCGGACGCTCGTGCCGCGGGAGCGCTCGCTGCGGGTGGGCGATGGGCGGGCCTGGTACATGATGTTCGTCCTGCCCTACCGGACGCTGGGGAACGTGATCGACGGCGTGGTCGTCACCTTCGTCAACGTGACGGAGCTGAAGCGCGCGCAGCTCCGCGCCGCCGATCTCGCCGCGATCGTGGAGTCGTCGCGGGACGCCATCGTGGGGCAGGCGATGGATGGCACGATCACCAGCTGGAACCTGGGCGCCGAGCAGCTCTTCGGGTTCACGGCCGAGGAGATGATCGGCCGTAGCTTCGTGACGCTCACGCCGGAGGAGCGCGCCGGCGACGCCGCGGCCATGCGCCCCGAGATGGCGCTCCGCGAGACGGGCAAGCTCATCGAGACCGCGCTCCTCTGCAAGGACGGCCGACGGATCTCCGTGTCGCTCACGTTCTCGCCGCGGCGCGACGAAGAGGGCCGGATCATCGGCGTGGCGGTCATCGCCAGGGACGTGACGTCACGCAAGCAGGCCGAGTACGACGCGCACCGGCTGCGCGAAGAGCTCGAGCGAAACCTCGCGGACACGCAGACCATCCTGGACGTCGTCCCCGTGGGCATCGCGATCGCGCATGATCCCGCGGCTTCGCGGGTGACGGGCAATGCGGCCTGCGCGAACATCCTCGGCGTCACGGTGGACACGCCCCTCGCGCTCTCGGGCCCGAGCGCCGCGAAGCTCCCCTTCGTGGCTCGCCGGGGCGGCGTCGACGTACCGGCGAGCGAGCTCACCCTGGCGCGCGCCGCGGCCCACGGCGAGGAGATCCAGAACGAGCCC